>WGDE01000080.1 GCA_015493385.1 Phycisphaerae bacterium | reverse complement strand
CAATAAATCTCTGGATGGTCTTTATGGGAGCAACTAGTTATGCCAACATATGAGTATATATGTGAAAACTGTGGACATCATCTTGAGAAATTCCAGATGATGAGTGCAAAACCAATCAAAAAGTGTCCGGAATGCGGCAAAATGAAACTGAAACGTCTCATAGGAACTGGAGCTGGAATAATCTTCAAAGGGTCTGGTTTCTACGAGACAGACTATAGAAGCGATAACTACAATAAATCTAAACAAGCTTCTAAAAATGTAGACAATGCCAAAGATGCAAAACCAGATACAAAGAAAAAAGAACCTAAGAAGAAGACTAAGAAAAAGACCGAGACTAATTCATAGTAGCCTCTAGTAAAATCATAATAAAAAAAAAGAACCACTCAAGCTAAATGCCAGAGCGGTTCTTTTTTTATACCACAATAATAATGGCTTAAGCATTAAAGGTATCAAGAGAAGTTTTTTTTGTTGACGAAACCGCTCAATGTGCTCATACTGTGCAGTCTATTACCGTGGGAATTGTGCAATTATAGTCAGTCAAATACAGTCGTAAAAAGGAGTAATTGATATGCCAGCAGGCAAGCAAGATCAAAGTGGTCCACTTTTATATGGTCTAATCACATTCGTAGTTCTTTTTCTCGTAGCAACTACTTTGGCAATAATGAGTTATCTAAAACTTGAAGATGCCAATAACGCCGCTCGCAAGGCATCTGCATCAAGAACTGAAATGGCAAAAACCTTAAAAGATACTCAAAAGAATTTTGATTACCTCTACAGTTTAGTGACCGGAATGGCGGCTCAAAAAGATGTAGACACGCATCTAAAATTAGAGCAAGTACGGGACGCATCTAAAGAACTACTCGATCAGGTAAGCAAAAGTGGCTCAGAAGATACCAATCTCGAGACAACATCTATCTTGCCTACGATGTCTATTCTTCTGACACAAAGAAATACTGCAACAGAAAATGCGGCTAATCTAACAAAGAAGATGAAGGATATGCAACAAAGATGGGATCTTGAAGTTGCAGGTTTTAGAACTGGCGAAGAAAAACTCATTGCTGATAGGAAAGCTTTTCAGCAGCAGGCTGACACTGTCCAGAGCAATGTTGAGAAAATCCACTCTTCTGATAAAGAGGCCAATGAGCAACGTCTAAAAGGATTACAACAGAAGCTAAAGAGTAAGGACCTCAAACTCAAAGAGACAGCACAAAAGCTTGATGTGGTAGAAAATAATTTCAAAGCTTCTGACAAATCGCGTAGAGAGCTAGAATTGCAACTTGAGAGCATCAGGCCTCGTCCAGACATTGAAGTAGAAGCATTTAAGCCAGATGCCAAAATCATTTCTGTCGATCTCCAAACTGGAATTGCATATATCAACATAGGTAGCAAAGATAAGGTTTATCGAGGTCTAACATTTGGTATTTACGATAGAGTCGCCCCAATCCCTCTAGATGGTAAGGGTAAGGCTGAGGTGAAAGTTTTCGATGTCCAACAATCTATCTCAGCGGTGAAGATAGTTTCTATGGAGAAAAAGAATCCTATCGTAACGGGCGATATTGCTATCAACTTAATCTGGGACAAAGAAACTCCAAATACATTTGTCGTGGCAGGTTCATTTGACTTTGATGGTGATGGTAAAATAGATTACAATGGTAGAGACCAGATAGTCAAATTAATCGAAAGATGGGGTGGAATTGTTGTTGATAAGATAGACATCAATACAGATTTTATTGTTCTAGGAAATCCACCAAGAAAACTACCAAAGCCGACAGAGGAACAAGTAGATTCTGACCAGCTTGCAATGGACAAATATAAACAATCGCAAGAACGATACAATAACTACAGCAAGGTTTTATCTCAAGCAAAAGCGCTTTCTATACCTGTATTCAATACTGAAAGATTTAAAAACTTAATCGGCTTTGATACAGAAGCAAAAATGAGCAAACCTTTCTAGATTAGTCAATACACACACAACCAATTAAAAAACCCAGCTTAAGAAGGCTGGGTTTTTTATTGTCTAATTTACGGTATGGCTAATGATGCTTAAATCTTACATCAATACCTATCGAAGCGATACAAATCTCACCTATATACAACTGCGCAGATGGTGTTAAGAAGCCCTTCTTTAGAGCAACAAAGCTAACACTGCAATCCGCCTTTATAACGGGTGAATCTAATACGCCAAGATTAGCATCTAGACCCGACGGAATATCAATCGCAAAGACACATCTTTGGCTCTGATTTATCAGTTTGATTAATTCACTATAGCCCTCTCTAAGTGGCGCCTTAAATCCAGTTCCAAGCAAAGCATCGACAATTAAAGTTGATCTAGAAATACTGTTAGATATCTCTTCTTGCCAATTAGGGCAAGATATGTCGATGGATACGGTTTCATCTAAAATCTTATTCAATATCTCGTAATTAATTCGCGCTGCCCCTTTTAATTTTCTAAGGCTTCCAAAGACAAGAACCTCAACATTATATCCAACATTGAGCAAATGTCTTGCGACAACAAAACCATCACCGCCATTATTACCGCAACCGCAGAGAATCAAAACCCTTGCACCCTCTCTAGAGTATCTCTGCATAAACACCCTTGCAGCGGAAGAGCCAGCGTTTTCCATCAAAACTGATTCTGGAATTCCAAGTGTATTAATAGCCCATTGGTCAAAAGCTCTAACTTCTTCGCGGCTTAAAATTATTTGTCCTTGATAATTATCACTCATCAACACATTATATGCTCTAGTAGGCTATAGTCAATTGACACATACCAATAAGCCGATTAAACTTGAGAAACTTAATAAGGAAAAAACTGGTTAATACGAGGCGCAAATGGAAATACTCTTAACTAATGACGATGGCATCTTTGCCCCCGGTATCCGCGCACTCTACGCAGAGCTTTGCAATATTGGGAATGTTACAGTTATAGCCCCATCTAAAGCCCAATCTGCAATGAGCCACAGCATAAGTCTCTCACCAATATCCATTGAGCAAGTCACCGACAAAGACTTCTGTGGCTATAGCGTTTCAGGAAGCCCTGCTGATTGCGTCAAACTCGCAGTAAAGGAGTTAATGCCGCGTATTGATTTAGTAGTATCGGGAATTAATGACGGGGCAAATGTAGGCACTAATATCTGCTACTCAGGTACAGTAGCTGCTGCTATGGAGGCCGCTTTTCACAAAATCCCGTCTGTGGCAATTAGTGCGGCTTTAGAAGAGAAAATGAATTTCGAACTGAGCGTTGGATACGGAATCAAAATATTACAATCATTGCTGCCGCTGGAAGTTGGAGATATTATTAATATTAATATTCCACCACTAGCAAACACCTTGCCAAGAGGAGTTAAAATAGAGCCTCAGTCTATCGAAGGTTTTGATGAGAAGTATATTTCTTCTGTAGATAAATCTGGCAAAAGAACATACCAAATTCAGGCTGGCCCGCATAGAAATAAAGAAAATAATAACGACACAAATTCATTGATGGACAACTTCATAACAATAACTGCACTTCATTATGATATGACCGAATACAAACGTAACGAAAAAATAAAAGATAGACTCAAAGAGATAAACATTATTGGAGATAACAATGGCTGCCAAGAATCCTAAAAAAAATAATAGTGCTTCTGGAATAAGCATTCTAACGGTTACAGGGCTTGACCAAGTAGGCATCATAGCCAAAATTAGTGCGGCAATGACAAAGAATATGATTAATATTGTAGATGTTAATCAGAAGATTATGGAAGAACATTTCGTTATGACTATGGCTTGCGATTTAACTAACGCAACGGTAAGTATCAAAGATATACAGGCCTCACTAGCTAGAATAGCAGACAAGATGGATCTGCGCATAACATTTCAGCATGAAGATTTATTCAAGGCAATGCACAGAGTTTAACTAATACCACCCTAACCCTTTAATGGAATAACAATATGAGAATATCAGTTGAAGAAGTCTTTGAAACCGTCCAGATGACAATGGACCAGAATTTCGATATCCGTACAGTTACACTTGGGATTAACTTAAAAGATTGCATGAGTAGAAACGCCAATGAGTTCAACAAAGCCGTTGAAGAGCGTATCGTTAAGATGGGAACAAGGCTCAACAAATATGCAGATTCAATAGAAGCTAAATACGGCGTACCAATAACAAATCGCAGAATTTCTATAACACCAGCATCTCTTCTCCTAGAACCACTCCCAAAGACGATTTCAACAGTTGTTCGCTTTGCAAAGACTCTAGATAGAGCCGCCAAAAAAGCAAATATAGATTTCATCGGTGGCTTTGGCGCAATGATACAAAAAGGTATGACCTCCTCTGATGAAAATATGCTACGAGCTCTTCCAACTGCTCTTGCCCAGACTAATAGAGTCTGTAGTTTTCTAAATCTAGGCACAACTCTTGCTGGAATCAATATGACAGCGGTAGAAAGGGTTGGGCATCTTCTAAAGGATTTGGCATCGCGCAGCCCAAATGGTATCGGCTGCGCAAAGATTGTAGTCTTTGCAAACGCACCTGAAGACAACCCATTTATGGCCGGCGCTCACCACGGAGTTGGAGAGCCAGATTACTCACTCAACGTTGGTATCTCAGGTCCTGGCGTAGTACGCGCAGTTGTCTCTAAGAACCCAGATTGCGACCTCACAGAACTCTCGGAAGTCATTAAACGTACGGTATTCAAGATAACTCGCGCAGGAGAGCTAATTGGCCGCGAGATGGCGAAACTTATGGATGTAGACTTTGGCATCATAGACATTTCTCTGGCCTCTACAACGGCAATTGGCGATTCAGTGGCAGAGATAATCGAAGCAATGGGTGTTACTCAAATGGGAAGACCCGGTTCGACCGCAGCACTTGCCCTACTCATTGACGCCGTTAAAAAAGGCGGCGCTATGGCAAGTGGTAACGTTGGAGGCCTTAGCGGGACATTTATTCCTGTAAGCGAAGATATGGGTATGATAAAAGCCGTAGAAGATGGCTCTCTCAATATCGAAAAGCTTGAGGCGCTAACAAGTGTATGCTCGGTTGGGCTTGATATGTTTGCTGTACCGGGAGATACGCCTGCGCATGTCCTATCCGCTATCATAGCTGACGAACTCGCCATTGGAATGGCAAACAACAAAACAACTGGTGTGCGCGTAATCCCAGCACCAGGCAAGAAAGTCGGCGATATAGTCCATTTTGGAGGTCTACTTGGAAGCGCTACAATAATGGCTATCCACCAAGATGCAAGCCCCGCATTTATCAATAGGAAGGGAAGGATACCAGCACCAATTAAAGCCCTAAGAAATTAATGGTAGCTCTAATAATTGCTAGATGTGAATAATATTAAAATCAAGAATCCACTTGAAATAGTAAATATGGCAGTTGAAGTAGAAAATGATTATATTGGCTCTCCATGCGGCGAGCTATACCAAATCATGATTCTCTTCGCAAAGAAAGATCGACCTACTCAATCAGCAGAAGTGAATTCGAGAAATTCTCTCAAATTCTACAGATAGATGGATACCAGATGGACTGATACCAGATGGACTGGCGGATGTTAGAAGCAAAGAAACTTACGAAGCTAATCGCTTCGCATTCAAGTATTATTTCCAGATATTTTACACAGCAACAAGAGTTTTTTTATTCTCTAGGACATTATCAATTTTATCCATAAGCTCGCCAAGATCGAATGGTTTAACGATATAATCTTCAATGCCAAAAGCCTTAGCTCTAGCAATATCTTCTGCTTGTGAACATGCCGAGAGCATTATTACTGGAATATCTGTATTGTCTGAAGTCTGACGCAGTCTCTCAAGCATCTCAAGACCATCCATAACTGGCATCATGATATCAAGCAACACAATATTTGGGGAACATTTGGTTGCCTGTTCTAACCCATCTTCTCCATTGGCTGCAGTAAAAACATGATATCCACTCATCTCCAATCGATCTTGGAGAGTCTCAACAATATTAGGCTCATCATCAACTACTAGAACAGTAGGTTTATCACTTTTGAAGATTTTAAAAATATCAAACATAAACAACTCCCAACCACAGAATTACTGGGTCTAAACAGTAAATAAGGACCACTCCAACACCTCACCAACAGTCAGTCTATCGGCAAAATAAATTGCAAGATAAACGTACAAGTAAACTTTAATTCAAGGAAATTCTATCCATCAATTGAGAGTGTAAATATAAATTTACTACCTCTACCAAGTTCACTCTCGACCCATATCTTACCGCGATGAGCCTTAACTATACCCTCACAAATAGCTAATCCAAGACCACTACCATTATAGTTAGCACCCTTTTGTCTACATATTTGAGAGAACTTTTTAAAGACATCTCTCTTGTGTTGGTCCGATATTCCCCGACCATTATCCTCGACTTCAAATCTGATTAGAGAATCTGTAGTTTTAACGCGAACGACAACATAGCCACCGTAATGGGTAAATTTAACTGCATTGTCTACTAGATTCCAAA
>WGDE01000079.1 GCA_015493385.1 Phycisphaerae bacterium | reverse complement strand
TAGGCAATAGAATCATCGGGAAAACATTCGCTAATGCGAATCTCAAATATGAAGTAGCTTTAGACTCACTCGGCAGAATCACCGCCGAAACAATAAAGAAAATTTCACCAGAAGATACACTAAAAACAAACAGCTACACCTACGCCGCCAACACAAACCGCCTAGGCTCAAGGAACGGGCTTTCCTATACCTACAACAATCTAGGCCAACTAGTCGGCGCAGGCACTAGCACCTATGAGTTTGATGTACTTGGTAATCCAACCAATACAGTAGATGATAACCTAACATACACAAAGAACAAGGAAGACCGTATCACAGAGGTTAAGGATGCGCAGAACACTGTTCTAGCAGACTACCAATACGACGCAGCCGGCAGACGTGCCAAGAAAACGGTTAACTCTGTTGCTACAAGTTTTGTGTATGGCTTAAACGGCGCAGTTCTTAGTGAAATATCTGGAAGCACAGCCAGAGAGTACGTCTACGGCACAGCTGGAGAAGTAATCTATATGCACAGATCTGCTGGCAGTAGTAGTGGTAGGTATTTGGTTACTGATTTTAGGAATTCTGTTATCGCTAAAGCATATTATGATGGAAATCAAGTTCAGATAGATTATATTGATTACAATGCTTGGGGCGAGCCGACAGTCTCGCAGGGCGGCGACCTTGAGGGATTAAGTGTTCTTTGGAATGGTTATTATTATGACGATGAGACAGGCAACTATTATCTGCGCAATAGGTATTACAGTCCGCAGGAACGCAACTTTATAACCGAAGATCCAAGAGGAATTAATCCGAGTGGAAATTGGAATAATCTATTTGCTGTTCATGCGCAATACCTCGATGGCTATGGGTTGATGGTTTATTGCCAGAGTGATCCTGTGAATGGTAGGGATGATTGGGGGCTGTCATTTAACTATTCCGAAGGCCCTTATGTATTTCAGGTAGATGACGATGGAAGTGTAAGTTTACCGTCTAAAGATCCTGTGTCTAAAGGAAATGATGACTCTACTTTTACAGGTTGGGAGGTTCATGGATTCGTAGGCGTGGGTTACACAGAAACAAGTTGCAAAGATGAGTGTGGTAAGATAAGAAGATTTAAATTTGCGAAGTTTTGTTTTGGCGGAGCAATTGGTTTTGTAGCTACATCAGGGCATGTTGCTCACTTTGAAGGCATAAAATGCAGACATGAGAATTATGAAGGCTGGTTTTATGAGGCAGGACTAGGTGTAGGACCTTTTGGTGTGGGGGCAGATTTTGGTTATACTGGAGATAGCTATCCTGCTGACCTCTCAGGTATTTCTGAATATGGGGGTGGATTTGGATTAAGTAAGGGGCTAAAAAGGCTTTCTATAAAATCGACATGGTGCACATATGCATATCTTGGAGATCTTTAATGCATTTTAATTATATACGACATAATTTCATTTCTAAAAAGGATCCGTTGGATATTGCGGAAGAAATGAAAAAAAAAATTAATGAAGATCGTATCTTTAGATCAATGTTTACTGATTACCGTTTTAAGATTCGACATAGCAACCCTGAAGAAGTTAGATTCTGGTTGATTCCGACTCCATATTTCATAGCTAGAAGTGTATACATTTATGGAGTGATCAGAAAGGATGGGTGCGGTTCAGTTTTTCGATTGTCTTATTTTCCATCCATATGGTTTCAGCTACTGTTGTCTATTGTTTGTATGGTAATTATGGCTGTGACCATACATGGTTTTGCTGAATCAGTAGGCTTTGCTTTTGCCATGGGCTTCATGGTTTGTTCTAGTGTTATTCTATCTGTCGTTGTAATTTTTGATATTTATACCACAAATAAAGAAATAAATAATTTCCTCGATATTATGGAGTAAAGCGAATTTAGGGGAAATCAAAGGGGTCTGGAATCTTTTATCTTGTTTGGTATTGGCGGTTTATTACTACGCAAAAGATAAATCAAACGGAGACAACTGGCCTTTGGCTTGGCGCAGCAGTCTCTGTTTGACTTACGCCAATGTTATTTTAAGGGATCTCCCTAGGCATCTGGCGGCTTTGTCAAGAGTCTGCAAAGTTACAGATTCACAATTCGGATCAAGAAGACGATTTAACGCGCTTCGTGAAGTATGCATCCGCTGAGCCATATTGGTTTTAGAGATATGTTGTTTTTTCATTTCTTGAGATATCTGCATTGCCAAAACCTGCTTGGTGGCTGCCAGTGTAGATTCTTCATAAATATTTTCTTCACGAAGAAAATCATCAAAAGACGATCCCAGAGGAGATTCCTTTGTTTTAGATTTTGTTTTTCCCATCATTACTTTCCTTTGCCAAGACTGCGACAGACAGGCAAGCCGATTGGCCAGCCAAATTCAACAGACTTGATATCTGTACCCAAAATCAACCTTTTCTGCGGCGTAAGGCTTTTGAGCCACTCCCGAACAGGTTCGCGACCTGATGACAGACGGTAAAAGTGAACTGTTATATGCTTATCGGCATCCATTTACGTATCGTACTTATTTTGGTACGAATTTACAAGAAAATAGTTCACTTTTCAAAGCAATACTTGCAAAGGTAGATTGCCAAAGACATGGCTACGTTTAAGGTAGATGAAATACGTTGGAAACGGCGTTGCCGTTGTAATCTACGTCGGGCGGGAGTTGGTAACGGCGTCGCCGTTGTAATTTACATCGGGCGGCTTGCGCCACCGCGCTAATGGCACCACCACGCTTAGCGATGAGCGTTAATTCATAGTAAAACTCTAAGCTACGCTTGCAAAGGTAATTTGCCATTCTTAACGTTTTTAGCGTCAAAATGTTTGTAGTCTCAAATTAGACTAGGGCAGCCAAAACTGCATAGAACGTTATGCGGAGCTGGGGCTCCGCGCTCCCAGGAATTCATGCCAAAAATCTTTTAGCGGTTAGCGTTAAAACAGCTAAGAGCTATCAAGCAAATCTCTGGTGGGCAATTGAATCTTAGTGGTGTTTTTGAGGAGCCTACGCCTCGTGATGTGTAGCCTTGCATTTGTTTGTATTGCCATTTTCCAGCTGCTATTTTGCGTGGAACCTGCGCATTTGTTATTGGGGCGAATCCTCCCGGAAGGCATATTTGGCCGCCGTGTGTGTGACCAGCGAAATAGAGGTTGTAGCCTTTTTTCTGCGCTTCTTGGTATTTCTCTGGCGAATGTGAGATTAGAATCTTAAACTCAGGTGAGCCCAGATTTTCTTCGGCAATCTCAAAATCATCGCTCTTGTAACGGTGACAGTCGTCAATACCTACGAGTGCGATTTTTTCGTTTTCTCTTGTGATTACGGCAGAGTCGTTTATTAGCATCTCGACCCCCAATGAGCTAAAAAAATATGCGACGTCTATTGAGTCGTGGTTGCCAAGAACGGCATATACAGGAGATTTTTCAAGCAATAGTTTTAGCAGTGGGGTGATGATTTCTGTCATCTCTTTCTTTTCGTGCTTAAACGAATCGCAATAATCCCCGCCGAGAATACAGAAGTCATATTCGAGTTTGCTTATCATCTTTGAAATCTTATCGAGTTGATTAATCTTTCCTCTGATGTGAAGGTCGCTCATGAAGAGGATTTTTGTGTTGTCGAATTTTTCAGGCAGCTCTTTTATAGTAAATGAGATTTCGTTTGTGATGATTGACTCAGCATTCTTGCGACCACGATTCCAAAGTAGGGTGGTCTTGAAAAAAATATGGGCTAGTATATCTAATCTAGCTAGTCTTGAGCATTTGTTCTTTGCCGTTAATCTTTGTTCGACTAGCCTGCGTTTATTTTGATTTTCTAAGCGTCTCTTGTTCATATGCGGTAGTTTTGATGTGAGAAATAAGCGTTACTTGGCTAATCCCTGCGAGATATAAACTTGAATTACAGTTATGTCTGCTGGTGTTATACCGCCGATTCTTCCCGCTTGGCCGAGTGTTGCTGGCCTAAGCTGTGTTAATCTTTCTTTAGCTTCTGCGCGAAGGTGCGGCACTTTGTTGTAGTCTAGCTTTTCTGGAAGTTTTAGGTTTTCAAGATGTCTGAATTTTTGAATCATTGCTTCCTGTTTTGCAAGGTAGCCTTGATATTTTGCATCTATAAGCACCGACTCTAAAACCTCTTGGCTTGGGTTTATTGATGCGATGAACTCATCTTTTCTGATATTGCTGGCGAATGGGTTCTCTGGTTGGTTTAGCTGGGTCCAGAGGCTTTTTCCCATTGTTCTAGTATTTTTAAGATATGTTTCAATCTTGGCTATCTTTTCTATCTTATCTGAGAATCTCTGCCACCTTTGTTCGCTAATCAAACCAAGCTCTTTTGCGAGTGGGGTAAGTCTTCTATCCGCATTGTCTGCGCGTAAGGTGAGCCTGTATTCTGCGCGGCTTGTAAACATTCTGTATGGCTCGGTGATTTCCTTGGTGCGCAGGTCGTCTATCATAACGCCGATATACGCTTGGTCTCTACCGAGTACGAATGGCTCAGTCCCCTTAATTTTGGCCACGGCGTTTATTCCAGCCATAAGCCCCTGCGCAGCAGCTTCTTCGTATCCGCTAGTACCGTTGACCTGACCAGCCATAAATAAGCCTTCAATCTTGCGGCTCTCAAGACTAACTTTGAGCTGGGTGGCAGGGCAGTAGTCGTATTCAATAGCGTAGGCGTAATGCACAATCCTTGCATTTTCTGTGCCGGGGATGAGCTGAAGCATTTTAAGCTGTATGTCTTTTGGCACTGATGTGCTAATCCCATTCGGGTAGAACGTTGTCTGCGAAGCGTCTTCAGGTTCGAGGAAAATTTGATGCCTTTCCTTGTCTGGAAATCGCAGTATTTTTGTTTCTATACTTGGGCAGTATCTAGGCCCCGTAGACATTATCTGGCCGCTGTAGAGAGGCGAGTTTTCAAGGTTGTCGTGGAGAAGTTTATGCACCGCATCGTTCGTGTACGTAATCCAACATGGAACCTGCTGAGTCTCAATTTTGTCGGTCATAAACGAAAACGCAACTGGCTCTTCATCGCCGTCTTGGCGTTCAATTTTACTAAAATCAATAGAGTCTGCTGCAATGCGTACTGGAGTTCCAGTTTTTAACCTCTCAACTTTAAGTCCTAAATTTCTAAGGCAATCGCTCAGGGCGTTACTCGCAGGCTCTCCTCTTCTACCACCTGGAATCTGTTCTGGGCCAATGTGCATCACACCGCGTAGGAATGTGCCTGCTGTTATGATTGCAGTTTGAGTTTTGAATTCTCTACCGTCTAGAGTTTTTACCGCGCGGACCTTGTCATTTTCTACTACAATATCGCTACACTCGGCTTCTATGATGGTGAGATTTTCTCTAGCTTCTAGCACCTTGCGCACGAACTCTTTGTATTTGTATTTATCTGCCTGCGCCCTTGGGGAGCGTACTGCGGGTCCCTTTGAGCGGTTTAGAAGTCTAAACTGAATTCCGCTAGCGTCGATGGCTTTTCCCATAAGCCCGCCTAGAGCGTCAATCTCTCTAGTCATTTGCCCCTTGCCAAGCCCACCTATGGCGGGATTGCAGCTCATCTTGGCAATGGCATCTTTAGCCATTGTAAGTAAGAGAGTCTTTACGCCTAATTTCGCCGCGGCGTTCGCTGCTTCAACACCACCGTGGCCTGCGCCGACAACTATACAGTCAAATTCGTTTGCCATTATTCCTGCTTATCTATCTCACAGAGTGCGACCGCTGAGGCAATCGCAAAATCTGCCGTGTGTGTTATACTTATCGTTACCTGTTCTATGTTTTTCTTTGTCGCTATTCTTTCAACCTCACCGCTTAAGTTCACCTTTGGCTCGCCCATCGCTGTATTGGTGACTTCAATATCTCTCCACGATATCTTGCCGCGCAGACCTGTTCCGATTAGCTTTAAGACTGCTTCTTTAGCTGCAAACCGGCCAGATAGTTTCTCGATTGTGTTCTTTACGCTCAGAGCATGCTGCTGTTCTGTTTCTGTAAAGATGTGGTCTAGGAATTTTTGCCCATGCCTTTCGTAGATGCCTCTGATACGCCCAAAATCAACAAGGTCAATACCATGTGCGAGAATTTTCATTTTTATTGCCTACTCCTTAGATACGTCTCACGGATGCAGTAATTGATGAAACCGTCTAGGCCTGAGATATTTGCTTCCTTAAACATCTCGTAGAGGAGTTTCTCTGCTTCCTGTTGACGCTTCATTGCGAATAGTCTTTTTTCAATTTCCGCGCTGACATCATCGAATGCTATGTAGCTTGCTGGGGAATTTTCCAGAGTTTTTACGATGAAGATATTATTTTTCGTCTCTACGATATTTCCAATCTCTCCAGCTTTTGTTTTAGCCGCTTCTTTTGCTACGGCATCGTATGGAGGATTGAGAGAGTCTGGAGAGCTTGTTTGCCAATTGCCTCCGGTTGCGGCTTTTACTCCGGTTGAGTATTCCTTCACGAGCTGTGCGAAATCGTCTCCCGCTTGCACTTTCATACGGATCTTTCTAGCCTGTTCAAATATTTCTTTCCTGTTATCAAGAGATGTGTTTACTTTCAAATCTATCACTTGAAAGGCTAGCTTCGCTTCTACCTTAAATTTATCATCCTTTAGTGCTTCGTATGCCTCTCTTATCTCTGCATAGCTTGGTTTTGCTAAATCAGCAAGCGCATCTGAAAAATAAGATTGGGCAACCATAATTTTCTTTTTGTACTCACGGTAAGTCTTCCATGTGTACCCATCTTTTTTAAGCTCTTGCTGCGCTAAGTAGTAATCACTGTTATGGTCGGCAATAAATTGTTTAATCTCTCTATCCACTGCCTTGTCAAGAGGCCCCTTTTTTTCGAATACTTTAGGGTCTAGTTTAATCTTTGCTTTTTGGTAGAGCAGGATTGTTGTAATTTTATCCTTTATTATTCTTTGGATGTGTGGGGTTATCTGTTTTGCAAACGATTGGAAGTCATTTGGCATCGAAGCACCTGAGATGGTTTCTAGTGCTGGCGCGATTACTTCCTCCGCACTAAGAGTTTCACCGTTGACACTTAGAACAAGCCCACCAGTAGGCGCAGGTAAATCGTTGCGCTGTGGGTCTGGTATTTTTGCTAGTTGCTCAGCGGTGTATTTTACCTTAACCTCTTTTTTCGCACATCCAGTGATTAATGTAGCCAAACAACATAATATTAGTAGCAAGCCTTTGCAAACAACATTCATTCCATTGTCCTCTCGTTTATAGT
>WGDE01000078.1 GCA_015493385.1 Phycisphaerae bacterium | reverse complement strand
CAAGGGATAATTCTCTTTGTTAACATTATCTTAAATCTCCCTTACATATTGATTCAAAGTTTCTAAGTACTTCCATTCCGATATCCCCGCTCTTTTCAGGGTGGAATTGAACTCCAAATATATTATCCTTTTGAACTGAAGCAACTAGAGGTTTGTCGTAATCAGTGTAGGCAATCTTTGCGTTCTTATCTGTTACCTGTGCGTGGAATGAATGGGCGAAGTAAAAATGCTCATTTTTTCGCAGTCCCTTTAGTAATGTCATATCCTCTGGGATTTCCACGTTGTTCCAGCCCATATGTGGAACTGTTACATTACTCGGCAGTGGAACAACCTTTCCCTCTACAAGAGAGAGCCCGTTATGTTCTCCGAGTTCACTGCTAGAATCGAATAGAAGCTGGAATCCAACACATATTCCAAGAAGCGGTTTACCTGCTTTGGCGACTTCTTTTATTACTTCTGCAGTCTCTCCAAGAGCCGCCGCGGCAAAACCAAAGGCTGCCACGCCTGGCAGGATTATGCCATCTGCTGCGCGAATCTTATCGAAATCGTTTGAGAGCTCGTTCTCGCAGCCTATGAATTTGAGTGCATTGCAAACGCTTTTAACATTTCCAACACTGTAATCGATTACTACTATCATTTAGAAAATCTTTCTCTTTATCTAATTTGTAAAACCGTAAATTGGTTCTAATCTTTTTTTTCTTCTTTGTACTGGGTTAGATACGCATTTGTTATTGGCAAACGTCTATCGAGTCCGAATGCTTTTGGAGTAATCTTTACTCCAGGAGGAGACTGCCTGCGCTTGTATTCATTGTGATCTATCATCTTTATGATTCTGTTTATATCTTCAACGCAAGCGCCGCTAGCGGCTAGTTCGTTTGCGCTTAAATCCTGTTCAACATATCCACTGATCAGAGCGTCTAGAATCTCATAGTCTGGCAGAGAATCAGAATCCTTCTGACCTTCGCGCAGCTCTGCACTTGGAGGGCGTGTTATTGTCGAGACTGGTATTGCTGGAGTTTTGCGAGAATCATTGATATATTTGCACAGCTCATAAACAATCGTTTTTGGCACATCTTTAATTACTGCAAACCCACCAGCTGTATCTCCGTAGAGAGTTGAGTAGCCAACGGCTGTCTCGCTCTTATTGCCGGTGGTTAAAACCATATATCCAAACTGATTACTCAGAGACATTAGCATAGTCCCTCTGATTCTTGCTTGGAGATTTTCATACGCAGTCGTTGATTTATCCCAACCATCCACAATCGAGAGCATCTTGTCAAACGATTCGAGCGGTTCACTTATTGGGATGGTATGAAACTCTAGACCTAGATTATTGGCAAGCTCTTCTGCGTCGCTGCGCGTTTCTTGAGAGTTAAAACGTGATGGCATCGTTACGCCAACAACATTCTCGCTGCCTATTGCATCTGCGGCGATTGCTGCGACTAATGCAGAGTCTATTCCGCCGCTTAAGCCTATTATAACTTTTTTGAAACCATTCTTGCGGATATAATCTCTTGTGCCAAGGACCAACGCCTTGTAGATTTCTTCTATTATATTCTCAGCTTGATCGGCTTCTTCTCTTTGTACGTTTAGGGAAGTTTCGTTGTTATCATCTCTCTCTAGGCTTGCGTAGATAATATCCTGTTCAAACTGTTTTGCTTTTGAGATGAGCTTGCCATGTTTATCTGTGAAAATACTTCTACCATCAAAGACTAGCTCGTCTTGACCGCCAACGATATTGCAATAGCAGAGTGGGCAATCAAATTTGAGAGCTGCTCTTTTAAGAATTTCTTTACGCGTCTGGAGTTTTCCCATATGAAATGGTGATGCTGATATATTTATGATGGCATCGTAGTTTTGCTCAACAGATAATGTTGGTAGAAAATCACTCTCCCAAATATCTTCGCATATACTAAGCCCAAACTTAAAGCCGCCAATCTCAACCGTACCATTTTCCTGCCCGCGGGAGAAGTACCTGCGTTCATCAAAAACACCGTAATTTGGCAGGATGTGTTTTCTGTATATCTTGACGACTCTTCCCTCTTCTATAACTGCGAGTGAGTTGTAGCAGTTATGCCCCAGTATTTCAGCAAAACCAACAATAATCGCCTTCTCTTGGCAATCTGCCGCAAGGTTTGCTAGTTCTGCTATATTATCCTCTAGGAAGTGCCTCTTGAGTAGTAAATCTTGAGGTGGATATCCACACAGAGCCAGCTCAGGCAAAACTACTAGGTCAGCGCCTGCGTTAATAGCTTCTTTATAGAGAGCGACTATTGCCTCTCTATTACCGTCAAGGTCGCCAAGTTTGGCGTTAAATTGTACCAATGCAATCTTCAGTTTAATATCTCCTTTAGAGCTATCCATAGAATATCAGGGCATTTTAATTCAAAAATCAAAAATTAAAAGTTCAAAATTTAATGCCATACACGGTTTATGCAGATTTTGGTAGTGGATCCGTGTTTATATAGCTAGCTAGGATTTGTTCTTTGTCAAAGAGTTTGACCATACGTTCAAATTGTTCTTGGTTATTAGAGAATATTAATCCAGCTTCACTTGCTGATATTATCTGTTTTCTATCAGGGCTAGTTTCTATGGCAGGGCAATATATGAATATGTTATCAAATTTTTCTCTGCTTTGCTCAGCAATCTGTTTGATATTCATATGTGATAGTAGGCTCAAGCAGCTTGCAGGGTAAATACTTAGGTCAGGGACAAAACTCTCTTTTGTATTGCCAGTTGGAGATAGTATCATCTGAGATGTTTCGATTTCAAATATGTTTTCTATAGGCTTGCGCATCATATCTAAGTCGATTAAAAGAGTTTTTTTCGAGCGTTGCGCATTCTCAATTGCCATCTTGACTACAATGTTAACAGGTATGGCAGTTATAGCAGAACCGGCAAAGAGAATTGTCTTTGCGGTAGTAGAGCCAAGCTGAGATTTTAATCGCTCGTATATTTGCGAGTCTGTGGTTGATAGTGATATAGGAGAGAGTGCTTGCTTTAATTTCTTTTTTTTTGAGATGCTATCAATAGATAGGGAGATAGCAGTTAGCCCTGAAAGTGAGAATACGATGCAGGCTAGCCATAGAATGTTGCTTGGAAGCTGTGATATTAATTCAGAGGCAAAAGATAACGCAGAGTCGTTAGACGGCATATCGTACAATCCTACTACCGCTATTCAACAATGATTGTTTCATCGAGTTAATGTCTGTCTTGACAATCTCTTCGATTGCTTTATCTACCACATCTGGTTCTTGGCTAAAGTAGAAGAATCTATTAGCTTTGCTATCTTTAAGTGTGAGGTCATTCTCTCTAGAATCTATTCTCTCAGATGCCTGTCTGATTTCTTCTGCAAGAGAGTAAGTCGCATTACTTGGCGTTGGTTCAGTCGCAGGCAATACTTCCTCTAAAGGCAGCTCTTTTGGCACTTGAGATAACATATCCGCCTCTTCTTGAGTGATACGTGATTTCTCAAGGATTTCATTCGCACTAAGCATAAAGAGGTTATCCTCTTTTTCTGGGCTCAGCTCTGTGTCATCTTCTTGCATATCGGCGTTGTGCGCAATGGCATCATTGAGCTCTTGTTTGAGTATTGATAGATTCTCATCTAACTCGATTTCTGGCGTAGAAGATACATTTGCTTGGTTGCTGTTTTGCTCAATATTGCTATTAGTTTTCTCGGAATCTGTGGTTATCTTCTTTTCTACAACAGATTCGATGCCACGTTTTTCCTGCGATACATCTTTTACTAAGTTTGCTGTCGGTCTCTTCCTCTTCGAAGACACCTTTCCTCTTCTATCTGCAAGGATCTGTTTTGAGAGGTCGAAAGTTGGAATATTGCTTGCGTTGCGAACTTCTTCTGGGCGGCTGAGATTTTTCTGTATTTTCTTTTCTATAGCCCTCTGAGATGCTTCTATTATCTTTGGTTGTTGTTCTTGTATTTTTGCAGAACCTAGCGTTTCTTTCTTTTGAGAGCTAGTTTTTTTCTCAAGAGGAGCGACTTCTATAATCTTTAGATTTTTCAAATTGCCGTTTTGTGAGTTTGTAGAGGTATTCTTGCCAGAGAGCTTTTCTCTAAACTCTTTTAGCTCAGCCTTGCATTGGATGATGTCTGCATCTAGGGGAATAATGTCGTCTTGTCTTTTCAACTCGCTATATCCTCGTCAACCGCACTCACTGCGATTGGAAAAATGTAAGATAATCTCACAAACTTACCATTCTTAAAACTCTCTTGAGAGTATGTGTCAATGATACAGCAAAAGAGCTCATTTTCAAGATAAAATAGCATAATATAACCGCAGATGGACGCAGATAAACGCAGATGAACCCTATTAGAGTTTGAAACTCTAACAGGGCGAGCACAGATTAATGCAGATGGATACAGATTGGAACCGCAGATTGATATTAGAAACATAAAATTCAAAATCTTTTTAATCTTCAATTGAAAATCTCTGATCTTGCGTCGTTAAATGTTTTTTGTTAGCATTTTGTGCAATCGAAACGAATGAAGAAGGAATCCATGATGACTATTAAAAAAACTATGATTGTTTGTATGCTTAAATTTGTTGGCTTAACAATGGTGTTTTGCAATGGATGCAGTTTTTCTAATAATAGAAGTCCTAACAATACTATCTATTTCAAAGACGATATAATACTTGAGGGTTATATATCACTATTTGGAAATCGCTCATATAAGTACGTGCAATTTGGCAAATACAAAAATATTTCCACTGATTTTCCTGACGTATATTTACTATTTGATAACGGTGAAAAAGTTTTTCTTCCCGATATTGACATTGAATGGATTAAACAAAAGAAACAAAAAGACCAGATTTCCTATGAGATGAAAAGGGCAGGATGTGAATACGGAGAACTTTTGATGGAGTATAATATCAATGATTGCAGTTTTTTCTTTAGGGACAATAAATTTCTTGTTTTTAACATGAGCTTCGGTTTGAAAGCCATAATCTCAAAAGAAGGAAATAGATACGATTTACCATTGAGTTATGATAAAGCTGTAGAGCTTTTTGGTAAAGAAGACCGCATAAAGGACTATTTTGGGAAATAGCCGACAGATAGCTTGGCAGAATTAAGGTAGATGAAATAGCAAATAGTATCAAGCGCGGCGCAGGGTTTGATGACAAAGGGGGATTAAAGGGGTCAGATATCTTTTCCGTTGACAATTCCCGTTTTATACGAATATTTATTATTATGGCGAGAGCCAAACGGATAAATAAAGGTGGAGTTGTTGGGGCGTATTGCAATACGCCCGTACTAGATAAGCCATTTAAGCTAAGTGCTGGTCCGGTACGATTAACGGAGAGTTGGCTTGAACATGTTGAGGATTATGTTAATATTGACGGTTCAAACCAGATCTGGTATTATTACCACTACGATGCACTTGGCAGTGTGGCAGCTCTTTCAAATAGTAGTGGTGTTTTAGCAGAGAGTTATGAGTATAGCGCATTTGGAAAGACGAGCATCTTCAATTCAAGTGGCCAGCAGGTAAGCGCCTCTGTTATTGGTAATTCGTATATGTTCACAGCTCGCAGGTTTGATGCAGAGAGCAAACTTTACTACTACCGCGCAAGAATGTACCAACCAGAGAATGGAAGATTCCTCCAAACAGACCCGCTTGGATATATTGACAGTATGAATCTGTATGCTTATTGTGTTAATAATCCTGTGAATTTTGTGGATCCTTGGGGGGAGAAGATGTGGAAATGGCTAGAAACTTCTCTACGTTTTGCAAGTAAATTTATTCCCTTTATTGATCCAGTTGAAGCTTCTGAAGGAGCGATTGAACATCAGGAAGATATTGCTAATGCTCAAAAAGATGGAGCTGATAAGCAAGGAGACGCTATTATGAATTGTGATACTGATGCTTATGAAAAAGCAATCAAAGAGTCTAGGCATAATAATTATGAAGCATTTAAAAGATTAGGTAGATGGATTGGTATAGGGGCTGCGACAGCAGCTGTTGATGCTGCAACTGGTAAAATCGCTAGTAAGGGGCTTAGTATGGCGGCTGGAACAGGTAAAACTGCCGAGAAAGCAGTTGGTGCTTATAATAAAACAAAAAAAGCAACGACTGTTACGAATAATGCGGTAGATGCTCATGAGGAGACGAAGTAATGCTTAGATTGTTTAAATATGTATCTGGGATTTTGATTGGGGTATTGTTGTGGGGTTGCGTATTCCATTATAGGGAGATTATGTATAGCATGTATCTGCCAGTTTCTTTATACAGAGATTCAGATGTAATGATGTATGTTATTAAGATCATTCCTAAAGAGGAAGATGTGATTGAAAAAGAGGGTGTTATGCTTCAAACTACTAATGGGGGTCCTTTGGCATTCTTTGGTTTAAAAAAGGGCGACCCTAGGAATCTGACCATTTATGGCGAGTATAGTATACGCAATTCTTCCTGTCTTTCATTAATGTATGATAAAGGGGTATTATATGATATAGCTGCTTATACTCAAAAACCAGACTTAATCATTAGTATGTTGTATAATCACGATGAAGGACCTAACCGTGTATTTTATTGCAATCATTCTGACATGGAAAATAGTGACTTGCTCTCTGATATAGATGCTGATGGATTATTTGATTTTCGTCTTGCCAAAGGAGTGAAACGTTCTGAGGGCACCTATATTCGTATATCAACGAAGTGGCAAAAAGCTAAAATGAAACGGCAAGAAACTGAAATTAGATTGCAAGAGATTGACAAATCTGACATAACGAAATTTGAAGCTATTATCAATGAAAGACATTATAAATTTGTTGAAGGAAACTGGAGAGATAGTAATGATTAAAAAGATACTAAGGTATTGTATGATTATATTGATTAGTTTTCTTCTCTGCAGTCTTGTCGATTTTTCAATCCGAGGAAACTTGATAGAATCGAAATCAGAGTTTAAGGGCTATAGCTTAAGAGAATCGGTGGCAGACAAAGATTTGTTTGTTCTTAATATACAAGGTAAAGACTACTTAAATCTAAAACGAGTTGCTCCCGGTGTTGTTAGAGTTGGGGCATTGGATGGAATGGGTGATGATGAGGTTCTTAGCTGTCTGTATAACTTAAATGATAAAACAACGGTATCGTCTTGTTTGAGTAGTGATAAGAAAACAGAGAACAGTGAACTCTTTAGAATGACCTGTGGTAATGGTAATACAAGTCTTCGTTATGGTAATACTTTCGTGTGCATAGACGATGACTTTGATGGCAATTTTGAAGTCGTCAATCCAGCCTTGCCAGACCAAGATGACATCGTAATGGAGGATCATAAGAATTAGGGTAATTGTCTCTAGTTGTGCGAAGGTGTCGCTCCTTGTATTATGGAATCAAGAGGTACACGCTACGGGATTATGTATAGATCTTGCTGCATACAAGCAATATCTTTGTAAGGCTACATTTCCTACGCGGCTCTGACGCGGATGCTCCATAGGAGTAGTATCTTTGTAACAATGTAATATGCAACAAGCAAACTAGCACCGTTAGGTGCTATCGCCTTATCTTTACAAAACTGCCACTCTTATGGAGCTATCGTTTCGTCTACGCTTCCTGCGTTCATCTTAGAAAAGATGAGATATGTTGGAAACGGCGTCGCCGTTGTAATCTACGTCGGGCTCACTTGCGCCACCGCGATAAGCGAAAAATGTTTATTTGTACTGAAAGGTTGAGAAACGCCTGCAAAGGTAGATTCTCATTTTTAGCGTCATTAGTGTTAAACTGTTTGTAGTCTCCAATTAAATTTGCC
>WGDE01000077.1 GCA_015493385.1 Phycisphaerae bacterium | reverse complement strand
CCGTTATTGCTGTATATAATGAAGGGCGCATAAAAACGGTGTTTTTTTGAACATTTTACCCATATTTCTAACATTTGGCTTCTCCAGGAGATTGTATGTCAGTTAAGCAACCAGAGCTTAGACGTTATCTCGTTGATGTTGACACGGTAAGCACTCAGCAGATTTTTACTGATGTCTTGGTTATCGGAGCTGGTATTGCGGGGCTTTTTTCGGCATTGGAAGCAGCAAAGACCAGTAATGTTACACTTATCTCTAAAGATAAGCTTGAGATGAGCAATACATGGTACGCTCAGGGTGGTATAGCGAGCGTCTTAAATAGAGATGATACCATCGAAAAGCACGTTAATGATACTATAAAGACGGGTTGTGGCCTCTGCAATAAAAAAATTGTAGAGCTTGTTATAAGTAAGGGCCCCGAGCTAATCGGTGAATTACTAGCTCTTGGCACACAGTTTGACCTCGAAGATGATGGTAGCGTCTCTACAACTCTTGAGGCTGGTCACTCTAAAAGTAGAGTTGCCCACGCCCACGGAGATTCTACCGGAAAGTGGATTGCGGGGGCATTGATAGATAGACTTAAAGAGCATCCCAACATCAATTATATTGAGAATTTCTTTGCGATAGACCTTATCACCAACAGCGAACAGCGTTGCCTTGGAGTGATTGGCAATCACGAGAAATTTGGTAGAGAAATCATATGGGCGCCAAGTACCATTCTTGCCACGGGCGGAGCTGGCATACTCTATCGAGAGACAACAAACCCAAATATTGCCACAGGCGATGGAATGGCAATGGCATACAGAGCTGGAGCAGTATTGAGGGATATGGAGTTTATGCAGTTTCACCCAACAACGCTCTACATTGCCGGTGCATCGAGAGTTCTGATGACAGAAGCGCTGCGCGGTGAGGGGGCGACTCTATTAGACTCTAATGGATACAGATTTATGTTTGATTACAACTCAGCTGGCGAGCTTGCCCCACGCGATATTGTTAGCCGCTCTATTCTCGAGCAAATGAGAAAAACCGATTCAACACATGTATATCTCGACGTTCGTCATTTTGAGGATGGTCATTTTCAAAAGAGATTCCCATTTATTGGTGAGATTTGCAAGAGTTTCGACATAGACCCTCAAAAAGATTTGATACCAGTTCGCCCGAGTGCGCACTATATGATTGGAGGCGTTAAAACCGATGAAAATGCAAAGACAAATCTTGCCGGTCTTTGGGCGTGCGGTGAGGTGGCATCAACTGGTTTGCATGGAGCGAACAGACTTGCTAGCAATTCTCTTCTTGAGGGATTGGTGTTTGGAAAAATCGCAGCGGATGCGGCGGTGAAGAATTCTAATGCCAAAGCGAAGAGTCTTGTCAATAGAAAGATTTTCTACAACGTTAAGAGAAGCAGCCGATCTAGGTTGGACACTGAGGACGTTAGAAATTCTCTGCGCGCTCTAATGTGGAGAAATGTTGGCATCACCAGAGCGCAGGAATCTTTGAGTGAATGTAGCGAGATAATTCTCTTTTGGCAAAGGTATGTTATGGATAAGATTTTTGATTCTCCCGATGGCTGGGAATGTCAAAATATGCTCGCTATCGCATTGCTAATGGCAGAGGCCGCCCAGCAAAGACTCGAGAGCCGTGGAGTCCATCACAGAGATGATTATCCGAACCTAGACGAAGCTTGTTTGCCCAAACACATAGAACAGCTAAGACCAGATTGCGTTTAGATGCTAAAAGCCCCATTCACGTCCTTCATAGTGAAAGTCTTTTTCTTTAGCGTTAAGATAGTTGAAGTTGAAAAAAACGCCACAAATTTATACGTAACACAAATTTGCTATCTTTACATAAACGTTAGCTTCAATATCTTCGCCTCTCATAGATGAATCGACTCCGGCATTTTTAAATATACCTTTCCAATCTTTGATATGGCTAAGAGATTCTGGTGCGAATTTGCTGCATGCGTTTATTGTTTTTCTTCTATGACCCATTAAAAGGGCGATGACTTCTTTCAAGGTTTTCATGTCTTTTATCATTGCTATTTTTTCTGGGCTACGCACAAATTCCACCATAGCAGAGTCTACCTTTGGCGCGGGCCAAAATACGTTTGGAGGAAGTTTCTTTAAGAACTTAACTTCGCCTGTAGCCTGCATTAGAATGCTTAGGATGCCGTAAAACTTTTCTCCCTTTTCTGCCGTCATTCTCTGGGCAACTTCTTTTTGTATTGTTACATACATTGAGTCTACTATTGTAGGCCCAACGATTAAGTTTGCCATAAGTGAGGCTGCTATACTGTAGGGTAGGTTTGCTACAAGTTTTATTTTACCACTAAATTTTTCTCTTGCATTTTGAATCGCTTCTGCAGCATCGATATTTATAGTGTTTTTATTCTTTAGGGCGTCGGCGTTGATTATCGTAACGTTTGATTTGTTAGCGACAATAGAAGATGTTATTTTGTACATTAATTTATCGTATTCAACTACGACAAGCGCGCCGGCTCTTTGAGCAAGCGACTCCGTCATGCTCCCAGTACCGCAGCCAACTTCAAATACAATGTCATCTTTTGAGATATCTGCATAGTCCAAAAGATATTTGATTAGGTTGAGATCTATTAAAAAGTTTTGCCCTAGCTTCTTGATTGGAGAAGCCCCAACTGTTGCTAAGAGTTGTTGGACTCTTTGTTTTGTCTGCATTTATTTTATTCCAGTATCATTTGTTACTTCATCATTTTTTTGCCTGCGCCATATCTATCGCGACATTTATTGCATGGGTTAGGCTAGATGCGTCGGCAATACCTTTGCCGGCAATGTCGAAGGCGGTTCCATGTGCGGGAGATGTTCTAATAATCGGTAGCCCTATCGTTACATTTGTTGCACTCTCAAACGCGAGTAGTTTTATAGGTATCATTCCTTGATCGTGATACATCGCGACAACACCGTCAAACTCGCCGCGCGAAGCGCGCAGAAACAAAGTGTCTGCTGGGTACGGCCCAGTTACATTTATTCCATGTTCCTTTGCTATCATAATCGCAGGTTTTATTATCCGCGTTTCTTCATCTCCAAACTGCCCGTCTTCGCCGGCATGTGGATTTAGAGCAGCGACTGCAATTTTTGGATTCTTGTAACCAAAATAATCCTTCAGTGCAGTGTTTAGAAGATCTATAGGTTCGTAAACTTTTCCGATTGTAAACTGATGGCGCAGCTCAAATAAAGCTTCGTGTATCGTGGCAAGGGCGAGCTTTAATGGCCCAGCAACAAACATCATTGCCTTGCGTGGGCTTTTACAATAATCTTGAAGTAGCTCGGTGTGGCCTGGCCATTTAAATCCAGCGAGCTTCCAGCTTACTTTACTAATCGGGGCAGTTACAACTGCATCTATGATATTTCGTTTTGCCGCATCAATAGCGTCTATACAAAATCGAACAGACGCTTCACCGCTCTGTGCGTTTGGTTTGTGCAGACCCGATGGAAGTGCAAGGTCGTCATAATCTGCAACTACCACTCTACGCGGATAGTCTCTACTTAGCTTTTCATGTTGATGCCTTGCCCAATAGGGCTGTATCTCCAGCGAGTCTGCTGCGTATTCTAACTGTTCATCAATTCCAAAGATGATGAATTTTGCCCGTCGTCTAAGCGCAGCATCGCTGAGAGCTTTAACTATAATCTCAGGGCCAATACCAAAAGCATCGCCCATTGTAATACCGATGACGATATCGCTGTTATATTGAGATGGAGTTTTTTCTTCTGTCATAATTATTTAATGTTTAAAAACCAAGCGATTTTAATTTTTCTATTGTTAATCCATCTCTCGAGTCTAGCATATTCTCAAGTTGGCTCTTTATAGTTTTGACAATTATGTCGGTTTCAATGTTGACACTATCATTGATGCGCAGCTCGCTTAGATTTGTCTCCTGCCAAGTTACAGGAATAATAGCTATCGAAAAATCTCGCTTGCCAAGCTTTGCCACTGTTAGGCTAACCCCGTTGATAGAGACCGAACCTTTAGGCACTAGAGAGCGAATGATATCTTGCTCGGCGGTAAAGGTTACCTCTAAAAAATCGCCCTGTTGTTTGACGCTGCTTAGTTTTGCTATTCCATCGACATGCCCCTGAACAATATGGCCGCCAAATCTTCCATCCGCCTTCATTGCAAGTTCCAGATTCACCTTTGCACCAACTTTCAAACTCGAGATGGTCGATTTTGCAAGAGTCTCTCCGCTAACATCGAACTTCGCAATATTTGCATCTAGGCTAGTAGCACTCAGGCATACTCCGTTAATCGCAACGCTATCGCCAAGCTTAACTTGAGGGTAGAGCTTTACCAAATCAACGCTCAGGACGAGACCTTGAGATTTCGCATGTATATTCTTAATGATACCGATCTGTTCGATAAGACCTGTAAACATCTATAAGTGCCTTTCAAAATGGTAGAAAATTGTCTACTTTCCGTATAAAATCTGTTAGAGATTATACTCACAGTCGCGATTGCTTACAATACAGAAACAACTTTATCGCAGGCTAGAGTTCGATTTGTACTTTTTAGCGTTTTCATTTAACGAAAGTCGATGTATATTGTTGGAATAATATTAGAGCCAGCCCTAAAGACTTAAAGAAGGAGACTTTTTAAAATGTCATCAAAAACAATCTCATATTGTGTCATAATCCTATTATCTCTTAGTTTTTCTCTAGATTCTTTTGCTAGAGAATCTCAGAGACCAAAACGCGAGAGGCCTGTAAGGCTAGATAAAAAAGAGAAGAGAGCAGAGCTTGAATCTCAGGCTAAAGAGTATGCCGGCGAGATGCAAAAATATCTTAACGATATCGTCCAAGCAGTTAATGCTAGTAAACCGTTAGATGCGCAAACACTCCAAGATATTAAAGACGCATCGCGCAAAGGGCGAAAGAGTGCTAGATATCTAGATAAAAAAGATAAGTCAAATGTTCTAGTAATACAGGCTTGGGCAAGCTATTTTGAAGGTTCGCTTAGAAAAGCAGAGCAGGTTGCCAATAGAGCCTATGCCGCAGACCCAACTAGCACAGATGCCTATGCGAGTCAGTTCATTTTTTCCTCTCTCAATGGTAAAGTGCCAAGGGCAATCTCAAAATCCAAGCCTACAAGAGGTCGTCCTAGCGTCAAACTAACAAAGGGTGAGCTTGATTTTCACCCAATCCAAGGTGTTTCTCGTATGATAAATAAGAGGCTCACAGGGATTGGCGAGATGTTTGAACAGCTCGATTTTGATGGAGAATACATAGGTCTCTTAATTTGGAAGCTTCCAGACGCATCTACAATAAAAGACCCTAACTCATTCAAAGAGGAGCCAATCGATGAAGTTGAAAAGATAGATGAGCGAGGTCAGAGGCTAAAGCAGTTGAAGACGGGGGTTATTGAAGATGAGTTTGCTGCACTTAAAGATCTCTCAGCGCACAACAATGCAAAGAAAAAACTCAAATTTGCAACTATCATTCTAAACGATGAGGAAAGCTTTAGTGATGCTCTTGAGTTTGCCAAGACTCTCTCAGTTGACTCGCTTGTTGCGAATAAAGAGGCCCTAGAAACCTCTATGCCGAATATTAAGGAAATCGAAGCGAAATCAGAATTTGCCGCGATAAAGAAGGCTAATACTCCAGTTTTCGTGATATTTAACTCTGATGGCGTTGTTAAGTATGCCGGATCTGCGCGTGGAATTGCTCCAGAGATTATTCTAAATTCGCTGATTCCAAATTCAATCAATAAAGCCAAAGATGACAGTGAGACTGAGGCGGTTGAATCTGGGATGCCAGAAGTTAAAAAAGACAATAATGAGCATATCTCTGGTGCTACCCCAAAGGCACCTGAGGTTAAAGCTAAAAAGATTAGCGATCCAAATCAACCTCAAAGCCAAACCCAAACGCCAGAGTATGTACAGCTAAGCGATACTGACGAGATAAAAGCTAAGAATCTACTCACAAAGGCAAAAATGTACCGTGGTAGCCACACGAGATTGGGCTCTTCAAAGAGGGTTGTCGAGGCTTGCCGAGAAATTATTAGTACTTACCCAAACACTAAATACGCACAAGAGGCAAAAGAGATACTGCGCAGTATTCCAGCACATCAACGCAAGAAATGTGGAGTCAAAGACGAAGAGCTTAAATAAATGAATCCTGATGAAAAGAAGATAAAGCGTGTTTTTATAAGTGCTTGTGAGCCAAGTGCCGATGCTCACTGCGCAAGATTGATAGAAGCGGTTAAATTACTGGACGACTCGGTTGAGTTTGTTGGTGTTGGCGGCGATAAGATGGCAGCGGCGGGCTGCACAATCATAGAGAATACCGTCGATAAAGCGGCGATGATGTACAATGCGCTTGGTCAAGTGTCGTTTTATATAAAGCTCTTAAAGAGAATTAAAACTCTCTTGAGAGATTCAGATATTGATAAGGTTGTAGTCTGCGATTCGCCGGCCTTTAATTTTCACGTGGCAAAGGCGGCTACAAAAATGGCAGTGCCGACCCTATTTTATGTAGCGCCACAGCTTTGGGCGTGGGCGCCTTGGCGCATTCATAAGCTTAAAAAGTGTTGTTCGCAGCTTGCAAGTATTTTACCATTCGAGAAGCAGTGGTTTCAAAAGCGCGGATTGAGTGTTGAATTTGTGGGCAATCCTCTCTTTGATGAGCTAGTTGCTCCAGTTAGAGATAATATCAAAGATTACAGCGACTATAATCCAGACTCAGCTCGGGTACTTCTTCTTGCCGGCTCTAGGAATGCAGAGATTGAGACTCTCTGGCAACCGATGCAGCAGATTGCGATGGAGATTAAGAAAACTCTCCCAGATGCTAAATTTGTGGCGGTTGCTAGTACCTCTGAGAAACTCTCTAAGCTTAAATCCTTGCAGCTAAACGGTTTAGAGATAGAGTATTCCAGCGACTCAGTCATTGATACGTGCAAGAGGGTGGACTATTGTTTCGTTGCTAGCGGAAGCGCAACGCTTCAGGTTGCGGCTTCAGGTTGCCCGATGGTTGTAATGTATCATGCGAATAAATGGGTCTGGCATTTGCTTGGTCGATGGCTCATAAACACAAAACATCTCTCGCTTGTTAATATTGTAGCCCAAAAAGAGCTCGTTCCAGAGTTTATGCCATATTTTACATCAATAGAGCCAATTTGCGATGTTGCTATATCTGAGCTTAGAGATAAGAAAAAACTCTCACGAATCAGCAGGGAATTAGTCGAGATGGTAGAGCCAATGACTGCTTTGGATACGAGCGAGCAGGTTGCTAAAATGCTCTTAGATTTAATATAGACCATTTCCGATTTTTGCCATTATTGCAAAAGTCGTAGATTTAGTTTGAGAACCGCCATTACTTGATTCTTTTCTACTTTACTTTTATCTTAAACCTTTTAGAATTGACGCTGGAATTTTAAAAAGTTTTTTATCACATCTTTTAGAAGTTAGTGGATATAAATATGGAAAAGATAAAGGTTTACGATACAACTCTTCGCGACGGTATGCAGGCTCAGGGCGTTAGTTTCTCTTTGCAGGATAAACTGCTCATAGCTGAGCATCTAGATAAAATCTCACTGGACTACATTGAAGGAGGTTATGCGGCTAGTAACCCCAAAGAGATGCAGTTTTTTGAGCAAATTAAAGATAAAGGGCTTTCTTGCGCTAAGATTGCTGGTTTTGGAAACACGCGCAGGGCAGATTGCAGCTGCGATGAAGATGCATCTTTGCAGGCAATTCTAAAATGCGGTGCCGAGGTTGCGACGCTAGTTGGTAAGAGCTGGGATATGCAGGTGCTTGAAGTTTTAAAATGCTCTCTTGAAGAAAATCTATCTATATGTGCCGAGAGTGTTGAATATATGAAGTCTAAAGGGCTCGAGGTCATTTTCGATGCCGAGCATTTTTATGACGGATTTAAAGCAAACCCAGAATATTCAATGCAGGTTCTAGGCGCAGCCGTTGATGCGGGAGCTGATACTCTTGCGCTTTGTGAGACAAACGGTGGAGCATTGCCGCACGAGGTTTATGACATAACCAAAGAAGTCTGCGAGAGATTTCCGAATACTACTATCGGCATCCACACGCATAATGATAGCGACTGCGCGGTTGCAAACACGCTTGCGGCGGTTAAGGCAGGTGCGCGGCATGTTCAAGGTACAATAAATGGTATTGGCGAGAGAACGGGTAATGCAAACTTGTGTTCTATAATTCCAAACCTAACTTTCAAGATGGGTTTTGAAACTATCGGTCTTGATAACATTAAAAAGCTAACTCAGACAAGTCGCTTTGTATTTGAGATGGCTAATATGAGCCCAGCGATGAACCTTCCTTACGTTGGTGAGAGTGCATTTGCGCACAAGGCGGGCTTGCATGTTAACGCCATACTCAAAAATAAGAAAACATACGAACATCTCGAACCAGAGCTTGTTGGTAATCAAAGGCACTTCCTAATCTCAGAACTTAGCGGGGCATCTAACATTCTTGCTAAGCTTGAGAAGACTAAGATTGGAAATGATAAAAAACTCGCGCGCGAAATTCTCGATACCGTTCAAAAATTAGAGGCGCAGGGCTATCAATTCGAAGCTGCTGATGGTAGTTGCGACGTTATCGTTAGAGAGGTTACGGGAGATTATTCTCAAGCGTATGACCTAGAGAAATATCACGTTAACGTTGAACGCAGCGGAGGTGGCGAGAGGATGACAGAGGCGACAGTCAAGATTAGCGTCGATGGCAAAAGCGAACATGTTGTTGGCGAGGGCGATGGCCCAGTCAACGCACTCGATGCGGCGCTTAGGAAATCTCTCGAGGGTTTTTATCCAAACCTAAAAGATATGCATTTGATAGACTACAAGGTGCGCGTAGTAAACGCCAAAGCAGGAACAGCCGCGAAAGTGCGCGTTATAATTGAGTCTAAAGATAAGGACGCCTCTTGGGGAACAGTCGGCGTATCTGAGAATATCATAGACGCAAGTTGGAAGGCGCTCAAAGACAGCATCGAATATAAAATACTAAAAGATGCGCAACAGAACTAGATGCTGTATCTAATGCAGACAAGAATTCTGACGCAAGCATATTGCGCAAGAGTCGCTAAATGCGCAAACGAAATGAACTTGGGCAATTGTTTGAGGGCTAACGTTTAGACCGAAGGAAAAAAATGAAGAAGTTTTTTATTGCGGTTGCTATCTTATTTGTCGTAGGTATCGTGTTAATTATTTCGCTTACGACATATTTTGGTCGCGACATTCCAGTGCCTGATGTAAGCGATTTAGCGGTAACTCAATCTGTGAAACCAGAAGATACTGCCTATACGTTTTTCTTATCTGCAAACGATGTATTATATTTACCAAGCGATCCCAATATTGTAAAAGACTACATTAATGACAAGCCGGTTGATTCGCAAATAATTGCAGAGGTAATAGCAAAGAATGAAAAAACCTTAGATCTTATCAATCGCGGTGTTGAGTGTGAGAGCTGTATGACACCAGAAGTGGTAACCCTTGATGCATCTCTTTCTTATCTTAGTCCTTGGCACAAGATATCTATGGTTTTGGCGGCAAAGACGAAATCAGAGCGTCTTTTAGGTAATAAAGATGCAACTGATACATTCATTACGCTAATTAAGTTTGGTAATTTAATTCAAAAGGACGCAGGTACTACTATTCAATATATTCTTGGAGTCTCTATTATGAGTGCGGCTCTTGAGCAGGCTCAAAATCTCGTGTATGACGATATGCCACGAGAAGAGCTAGAGAGATTGTCAAAAACTATTGAGAGTCTGGATTCGCCAGCAACGGGTTTGGTTCGTGCATTCAAGTATGAATACAAAACTATGGATCGCACAGTGGATGATTTGAGGAATGGAAAATTGATTTTGTTTGAAGAAATCCCTCTTTTCTTGCAGAAACATATGCCAAGATACCTCTTACAACCAAATAGAACTAAATTGATATTTGCTGACTTATGCAGAAATTATATCAAAAATACACATCTCTATTATACCGATATAAATATAAATTACCCTGTATGTATTTATCCAAGTGTTAAGAGTGTAGTATCAGCTATGAACAAACCTAACTCTGTTGGCAAAATGTTATTTTACATTTTACCTCCAGCATCCAATAAGCTTATAAAATTGAAATGCCAGATTGAATCTGACATAATCGCCACAAATCTAATAGTTAATATCCATACATACAAAAAAGACAACGGAGCATTTCCAAAGAACCTCCAAGATCTTGTTCCTAAATATATTGATGCTGTCCCAGTCGATCCTTTCGATGGAAAACCGTTTAGATATAAACCTGACAAAGATATTATCTATTCGGTTGGAGAAGATTGCATTGATTCTGGTGGGTCTACGGCGAAGTTGCCAAAGTACGAATGCAAGTCTGGCAAACCAAATCGTTGGCACTTAGAAGATGCTGTATACGAAATAGAGAAGAAGACAGAATCTTCATCGCAAGAAGGGGCAAAAGTGCAGGGTACGACGAATTAATCTCTGCTGCGACAATATTATCGGGCGATAGCTTTTGTGGCTTCTTTGAATGTTAGTCTTGAATTTGTCTAATAAAGAGTTTGCGTGGATAAATGCAGGCGTTATCATAGAAATATGCCAATCTTTGGATTTATGCCCATTAAAAGACGATATTACATCTTGAGAACCTAGTATGGTTTGATTTGATTTTAAGCTAAGGTGAGAAAGTATATGACTGCGCAGATTAGACTATTGCGACCAACACATTGGATTAAGAATGTGGTTGTTTTGTTTCCTATATTCTTTGGGCTAAAATATAATCAGCCCCATGCTTGGTCTTTGGCTGGAATGGTTGCGATTTGTTTTTGTCTTTTTGCTAGCGTGATATATATAGTCAACGACATCGTTGATGCCGAAAGCGATAAAGAGCATCCCAAAAAGAAAGACAGACCGATTCCCTCTGGCGCGATGAGCAAAAAAGCGGCGATGGTTGAGGCGGCGGTCGTTTTTTGTATTGCAATATTTCTTGCATCTAAAGTCTCAATGCTTGCGCAGATAGTATTGGCGGCATATTTCGTTCTTCAGCTTGGCTATATATTTTTCTTTAAGTCCATATCAATTTTAGATGTTATAGTGCTTAGTCTTGGTTTTGTTATTCGTGCGGTTGCTGGTGCAGTTGCGATTGAAGTCTTTGTTAGTCCGTGGCTTTTTATCTGTATGTTTACAGTTTTTATGTTTATGGGATTTTGTAAACGATACAATGAACTCGCACTCATTGACGATGCTAAAAAAGCGCAGAGCCATAGAAAGACTCTCATCAGCTATACGAAAGAATTTCTCACGCATCTAATCACAACATCTTCTGCAATAGCTATCGTCTCATTTTTGTCGTACAGTCTTAGCGATTCAACGATTGAGCATTTTGGTTGTTCCTACTTTGTGTATAGTTTGCCACTGATGGTCTACTGTATATTTAGATTTGCAATGCTCTCGATGAGTGGTTGTTACAATGGGCCAACCGATATAATATTAAAGGACCGTCCATTTCAAGTAGTCACTTTTCTATGGGCGATTATGATGTTAGCTGTAATTGTTTATGGCTGTAGTATGAATGTTTTCTTTGACAAACTCTATTAAAAGCTTGGAGAAGTAACCTATTTATTGGTTACGTGTAAACAGTGATGGATAATAAAAAACTCTCGCTCCAATATTTCTTAGTATTCTCTTTCGCATTAATTCTTTATTCGATATCCCTTGCGCCGTCTCTTGCGTGGCAGGATAGTGGAATGATTCAGTATCGAGTTTTGCATAATGATATCACTGGCGCACTTGGATTAGCGCTTGCGCATCCGCTTTATTACGCCATTTCAATATTGTTTAAGAATATTCCTTGCGCAGACATTATCCATCGGATTAATTTTGTAACGGCGATAGCGAGTGCGTTTGCGATTGGAAATTTGTTTCTCTTTGTTAGAATCTGGACGCGGCGAGCTTTGCCGGCTCTAATCTCTGCTATGACTTTGGCGTTTGCGCATACATTTTGGAGGCACGCATCAATTCCAGAGACGTACAATATGTACCTTGCATTTTTTCTCGCTGGTTTGATATTCTTTCTGCTTTACACAAGAGAGAGAAAAAGTCTCTATCTAATGCTGGTTGGATTGTTTAACGGGCTTGCCATATCAGTACATATGCTCGCGATAATTCCGTTGGGGCTTTATGGAGTTTATATTCTCTTTGGTCTGTTCAATAAAAAGATTTCCCTTAAGAGTTTCTTGTTGTTTGTATTTGCTTGGATTGTTGGCGCAAGTCTCTATGAGTATTTGTTTATACAGGAGCTTATGCGCAGCGGCGATTTTCTAGCCACTCTTAGATCTGCTCTCTTTGGCAGTAATTGGTCTAATGCAGTTTTGAATACATCGATGAGTCTCTCGATAGTTAAAGAGAACATTATGTATATCGGTATGAATTTCGTAACGATAAATGCGGTGTTTGGATTTGTTGGCTTTTATAGCGCAGTCAAAAATAGACGCGAGGATAGTTTTGGGATATTTGTTTTACTGCTATGGGCTGCATTTTTGCTTTTCGCGTTTAGATACACAGTACCAGACCGTTATGCGTTCTTCCTTCCGTTTTATGCTGTGAGTGCAATCCTTATAGGTAGGGGAGTTTCTTATTGCATAGAGCAGTACGAGAGAAAATTTGCCGCTGCGGCGCTAATAGTATTTTCTCTCGCTCCAATCTTTGTGTATATGGCACTTCCAGTTTTTGTTGAAAATAAGTATCCAATCTTCAAGGGTAAAAGACATCTGCCATACAGGAATGAGTATCGTTATTTCCTTCAACCTTGGAAAACTAACTACACAGGTGCAAAACGTTTCGCCTGCGAAGCGCTCGATTCGGTTAAGAGCGGCTCTGCCATTTTCGCCGATGGGACAAGCCTATATCCGTTAGCCATTGCCAAGGATTTATATTTTAACGATAAGGATGTTGATATATATTCTGCGCATGGCTCATACGACAATTTAGAGGGTGTCAGCTCAGAAGATATTCTTGGTATGCTAGATAAAAGAGATGTCTATGTTGTCTCGCCTATAAAGGGATACTGCTTAGATATCATCTTTGAAAACGCAACGTTCCAAAAGGCTGGCGTTCTCTATAAATGTATTAAAAAATAAGCACGCAAACGAAACGGATTAGAACAACTTGTTTTATTTTTTTGAAACCACGAATTCCTGGGAGCGCGGAGCCCTAGCTCCGCAAATCGTTCACTTGCAGTTTTCACTATCAATTCAAATTTGAGATCACAAACATATTGACGCAAATTGACAATCTACCTTTGCAGGCGTTTCTTAACCTCACATTGCAAATAAATGTTCTTCGCTTAGCGCGGTAGCGCAAGCTACCCGACGTAAATTGCAACGGCAACGCCGTTTCCAACATATTTTATCATTTCTAAGATGAACGCAAACGAAACGGATAACGACAATTTGTTTTATGTTTTAGTAGCAAATTTATTTATGGCTTTCGATAAAACACCTCCCTATTTTTCTAGACCTTTTGTGGGAATTGCAAAAAGAAATATTGACAAAACGGGGGGGGGTAGTGTCTTGATTAAAGATGCTTGTGGTATTTTATACTGCTAGCTAAAATCAATGGATGGAGCCGCAATTGTACTTAAGAGTAAAAGATTGCTGGTTGGATAGAGCCTCAATACCCAACTTATATTGTTCATCAAAATGCACCTACTGAGTTAACTGTGGTTGAATTTAGTCCCGAGTAGCTATGCTCATAACTTGAATTGATTTAACTGTGAAAAAGATGTTTAGCGAAGGAAATATTATGAAAAATTTAGTTGTGTTTAATCTTTTAGCGATATTGGCCACTCTTATGTTTCTTCCATCACTTGCAGGTGCATCCATTACTTTTAACGATGGCATACATCATACAATCAATGATTATACTTATGGTTACAACCATATTTTCTTAGATTACGACATGTCCACACCGCCCAATCCAGGGACCCATATTGACTTAGTAGATGG
>WGDE01000076.1 GCA_015493385.1 Phycisphaerae bacterium | reverse complement strand
AGCTAGCACAAATCCATTGCATTATTCTTAGAACGTCTCGTCGTATTCAACGAGTGGTTCAAATCTAGTATACTGTCCTTGCCAAAGAAGCTTAACGACTCCCGTTGGTCCATTACGTTGTTTTGCAATTATTACCTCAGCCTTATTGTCAGGCTCATAATCCTGCTCTCCACGGTGATAGTAGTCCTCACGATGAAGTAACATAACAACATCAGCATCCTGTTCAATACTACCACTCTCTCGCAAATCACTCATTCTTGGACGGTGGTCTTCTCTTTGTTCCGCTGCACGGTTTAGCTGACTAAGAACTATAACAGGAACATCAAGCTCTCTAGCAAGAGCTTTCATGTAGCGTGAAATTGTACTGATTTCTTGCTGCCTTGAATCAACTCGCCCACCAAGGCTCATGAGTTGTAGATAGTCAACCAAGATAAGTTTAATATCGTGTGAAGCTTTCATACGCCTAGCTTTAGCACGAATCTCAAGAGGCGTTAATCCGGGAGTGTCGTCAATTAACATGGGAGCTTCAGAGAGTTCTCCAGATGCACGGAATAGCTCTTGATATATTTCTGGTTCTAGAGAGCCTCGACGCACAAGTTGCGAATCTATTTTTGCACGCGAACACAAAAGCCTTTCTGCTAGCTGAACCTTTCCCATTTCAAGAGAAAACACTCCAACTCCACTTTTTTCATCCGCACCGACATGCTCAGCAAGATTCATTGCAAAACTGGTCTTACCCATACTAGGTCGACCAGCAATAATAATCATCTCACCACCGTGAAGACCACTTGTCATACGGTCTAGATCTGGAAATCCTGTTGATAGGCCTGTAACATCTTTGCCGCTTCTGTTTTCAATTTCATGAAAAGCATCAACAAGTAAATCTTTCATAGAAGATGCCTGAGATGTCATTTTCTTCTCAGTCACCGCGAAAATTTTCTTCTCGGCCTCATCTAGCTTTGCTCCCACATCACCACTCTGTGTATACGCGTCTGCTAAAATCTCAGAAGTTGCAGTAACAAGCTCGCGCATCATCTGCTTTTCTTTTACGATATTAGCATAGTATTCGTGGTTAGCACTAGAAGGGACGCTGTCAACAATCTTAACAAGATAATCTACCCCACCAACTTCATCGAGGTGAGATTTCTTTTTAAGCTCATCACGCAAAAGCACCAGGTCTACATCAACATCCGGTCCCATTTCATAAAGGTCCACAATGGCGCTGTAGATCAACTGGTGCTCTAAACGGTAAAATGAATCCACCTTGAGAACTTGAACGATACCACTGATACATTCACGATCAAGTATCATAGAACCCAAAACCGCCGCTTCTGCCTCTGGTGATTCTGGCATCGAACGATTTTTATCTGGATCATTTATGGCAGTCTTTGAGACTGAATTATTCGTCTGTATCTTCTTCTGATTCAACTTCTTCACCCTGTGCGACAACAGTTACTTTTACAGTTGCGGTTATGTCTGCTGCTAGCTTCAGGGTTACTTCATGCTCACCAACCTCCTTGAGGTGATCTTTAAGGGCTATCATGTTGTCAGAAATCTCAAATTTAGCATCACGAAGCAAAGAGCCAATTTGCTCTGCTGTTACAGAACCAAACAGATGGCCTTGAGCGTTCGCTGCAGCTTTAACGCTAACTTCTGCTCCGTTAACTTCTTCTGCAATTTGAGAAAGCCTCTCTGCTGCAGCCTTTCTTTCGGCAGCACGCTGAGCTTTAGCTTCTGCAATACGCCTAATTGCATCTTCTGTTGGTATTGTTGCAAGACCGTATGGCACAAGATAATTTCTTGCAAAGCCATCTTTTACATTGACAACATCACCGAGGTAACCAGTCTTTTCTATATCTTCTAAAAGCAAAACCTTCATGGTCTTATCTCCATTATATTGTTACGCTGATATAATTATTTTTTCTCTTAAACAATATCGCTATAATTAACCACTTAAAAACCATGGTGTTCTTATAGGCAGATAATATCTCAAAATATTTCTATTAAAATATGCTGTGCTTAGTTCTGATATGGCAAGAGAGCCATATATCTGGCTCTTTTGATAGCACTCTGAACCTTACGCTGGCATTTTGCACAGTTACCACTACGCTTGCGACTAAAAATCTTACCACGATTTGTTAGGAGCTTGGAGAGAGTCTCTGTATCTTTATAATCAACGTACTCTGTTTTGCTTCTACAGAAACGACATTGAGTTTGCTCACGTAGAGCAACCTTTTTTCTTTTCTTTGTTGTGCGTTTTTGAAATCTTGCCATTTTATATGCCTCACAAAATTTTATTGTTACTTGCTTTTAATTTAATAATCATCCCTAGAATGGGATATCGTCTATTGCGTCACCGTAAGCAGGAGCACTTGGAGCCTCAGGAGCCTGCTGAGATGTATTGTCATAATTTGTTTGTTGCTGACTAGAAGGTTGCGAGTTAGATCTAGCCCCTTGCTGTTGAGCTCCACCGACAAATTGAAACTCCTCAACAGTAACTCTATGCTTGCTGCGCTTACTTCCATCCTGCGCGGTCCAACTATCGAAAGTGAGCCTACCTTCTACAAACAAAGGTTGTCCTTTGCGTAAATATTTGTTGATAACCTCAGCTCTCTTGCCAAACATACGACAATCTACAAAGCAAGTTTCATCCCTCTGTGAACCATCTTGAGCTCTCCAACTCCTGTTTGTTGCAAGGGAAAAATCCACAACAGCCGTCTGGCTTGGCGTAAATGAAAGCTGTGGATCGCGAGTAAGATTTCCCAACAAAATTATCTTGTTGTAACTTGCCATTTCAAGTCCCTTCTATAAATAGGCATCATTCTTGGGTTGCTGCCTCTTCGGTTGCATCTTCTGCCACTTCTTGTTCATTCTCTTGAGCTTCTTGCTCTTTTGCTTCTTTAGCCTCTTTTGCTTCTTGGGCTGCACGCTGTTGAGCTTCAAGCGGAGTATCTTTCTTAATGTCATCCTCACCAAAAGCGTCCGCACGAAGAATCATAGCTCTCATTAGATTTTCAGAGAGATTGATATCGCGTTCAATTTTAGCGAGACCATCAGTAACACAGTTGAAATATACTAGGATATAAGTCGCTCTTGTTTTATCGTCAATCTCATACGCAAGCTTGCGCTCATCCCATTTCTTTAAGTCGACAACCTCGCCGCCTCTTTTTTCGATAATGCCTTTAATTTCATTAGATATGCCATCCCAATCGGAACTAGCAATAGCTGTATCAACTAGAAATAGGCCTTCATAAAGTCTTTTAGTTGCAGTGTCCAAATTAACACCTCCTAAATTTATACTGTTCTAATCAGCATATTTTAATTTATTTTACAGAACCATTATAATGCGTCATAGCTCTTTCAATGTTATTTTCAAGCCAACAATCAATTCCTTTAACACCCCTGTCATACGCTTTTTTAATCAACTCTTGTTGTTCCTGCGTCGGTTTGCCAAGAACATAATTTTTCCAAGCAGGAATGGGACTTTTGCCAATGCCTATTCTCAATCTTGCAAACTCATTAGTCCCAAGCTTCGTAATTATATCCGAGAGGCCGTTATGTCCACCAGCAGAACCCTTTGCACGAAACCTTATAGTTCCAGGCGCAAGAGCCATATCGTCTGTTACGACAATGATATCTTTAAAATCAAGCTTATAAAAACCTCTCACCGTTGCAACAGCATCGCCACTGAGATTCATATAAGTTTGCGGCTTTAAAAAGATTAATTTCTTACCTTCAAATTCAACCGACCCAAAAAGGCTGTTGAATTTCTTTTGCTTAATTTCTATTGAAAATTTTGAGCCAAGCACATCAATGAAGTCAAAACCAACGTTGTGGCGGGTTCCAACGAATTCTTTACCTGGGTTTCCCAGCCCTACTATCAACTTCATATCGCTCATTACTTGTCGCCCGCAAAAGCAAATCAGTCTTGTTCTTCAGTCTTTTTCTCACGAATCATCTCTGGTTCTTGAGAAGCATCAGCATCCTCTTCTGGCTGCTCCATTGCTTTCTTTTTCGCAACACAGTGAACAACAACCGCATCCGGATCGCTTAGAAGCTCAGCACCCATAGGAAGCTTAACATCCTTAGCACAGATAGAATCACCCACTTCAAGCCTTCTGATCGAGACGTCAATTGTCTCTGGAATCGAAGTAACCAAACAATTCATTTCCACATGATCCATCTCTGTCTCAACAACACCGCCCTTAGAAGCGCCTGGGGCATCACCCTTGAGAATGATAGAGACTGTAACATGTGCCTTCTCTGTTAGATCAACACGCATAAAATCTGCATGGATAACGTCTTTACCGTAATGATCAAATTGAACATCTTTAACTAGCAACGTTTCCTTTGTTCCATCTACTTCCATCTCAAAGAGCCTATGGCCATGGTGCAATGCATCAAGAAGTGCTTTATACTCAACAGCTATTGCTTTAGACTCTTGCTTGTGGCCGTAGACAACGCCAGGGAGTTTTCCAAGCGCCCTTACCTTGGCAGCGTGCTTCGAACCAACTTCTCTCTGCTCCGCTTTCAAAACCACTGTATCTGTCATATTAACCTCACAAAATTAGTTTTATTGCCGCACAAGCAGCATTTATTTTAATAAACTACTTACAGATTCATTTTTGTAAATTCTTGTTATTGCCTCACCTAACAGTGGAGCAACACTTAAGACCTTAATGTTTTTAAGATTAGCAGCTGCCTCACTAAGAGGTATTGTGTCTGTGACTATAATCTCATCAAACACAGTCGCATTCAACCTCTCAATAGCTTCCCCGCAGAATAAACCATGAGTTGCACCAACTATAACGCTACGGGCCCCTCTTAATTTGACAAGCTTGGCCGCCGAACATATTGTTCCCGCTGTTGAAATCATATCGTCAACCATAATAACGTTGCGACCTTCGACGTCTCCTATAATCTCATTGCATTCAACCTCATTGCCACTTATCCTACGTTTATGAATAATTGCAAGGTCACCGTTGAGATGTTCTACGTAGCGACTCGCAGTCTTAACATTTCCAACGTCTGGAGAAACAATCACCGGTCTCTCTATATTTTTATCTCTTAAATATTTAGTTAAAACAGGCTCTGCCATTAGATGGTCAACAGGAATATCAAAAAATCCTTCTAGCTGACGAGCGTGCAAGTCAATCGCAAGCACACGGTTCGCCCCAGCGGTAGCTATTAAATTTGCTACCAATTTTGCTGTAATCGGCACACGTCCTTCATCTTTACGGTCCTGTCTGGCATAGCCAAAATACGGCATTACCGCCGTTATTCTCCTTGCACTAGCCCTTTTTAGAGAGTCTAACATTATGAGCAATTCCATGATGTTTTTGTCAACAGGCGTGCAGGTTGGCTGGACTACGAAACAGTCTTGACCTCTAACATCCTCGTTAATTTTGACAAATTTCTCACCATCTGGAAACTCGCGAATAATCGCCTGTCCAAGAGCAACATTCATGCTCTTGGCAATAGCCTCAGCTAGAGCTGGATTGCCCGAACCGCCAAATACCTTGACGTTGTCATTTAAACTCATAAAGTATCTCTCTATCGCATTTAATTCAGCATAAAGATAAAATATTACCCGGCCAGGACTCGAACCTGAAATATAAGCACCAAAAGCTTATGTGTTGCCAATTACACCACCGGGCAGTAAAAGCTATAAATATAGCATTTTTAACATCTTACAATAGACAAGGTCGCAATAGCGTATCAAACTTGTCGCGGAATCTGTTAATAGAAACAGATTGACTAGAGTCTCTCGGAAGCTTGAGCCAACCATGCCGCGTAACTGTTGACCCCGAAAACAGATTCAACCAAGAATCCGCAGGCGATCTCCATGCGAGAGTACATATTAGGCACGTGATTATACAGATTCACCGCGTCCTAACAAGTCTTTTTTTTTAAAAAGCCTGTTTATTTGTCCTGATAACAAAGATTTTTTCAAAAAAGAGTCTAGCGATTCAAATATAGCCCGCTTAAAACTATCTAGGAACTAAAATATAGAGCAAATTAAGCATAGGACCTATGATTCTGTTAATAACTCCTGTAAAAATCAATAACATAACAACAACAAACCACAGGTTGTTCCATTTACTAGAACTTATTGGTCGCACACCGGGAATGATACAGGCCCATATTTTTGATCCGTCGAGCGGCGGTAGTGGTATTAAATTTAGCATTGCTAGTATTGCATTAATTAGGTATGAATAAAGTAGAACGTTATTAGTAATTTTAAGTACAATATTTTGACTCTCAAAGCCTTTGTTATTTGCCGCAAGCGCATACATTAAGCCTAAACTTATCGCGCAGATTAAAATATTGGCAGCTGGGCCGGCTATAGAAGAGAGCAAATAGTGATATTTAGGTTTTTTGAAGTTATATAGGTTTATCTCTACGGGTTTGCCCCAACCAAAGCCTAGAAAAAATAGAGCTATCGTTCCCATCGGAGATAAATGTTTTAGTGGATTAAGAGAAATTCTTCCTTGCCTATATGCCGTATTATCACCAAGCCATTTTGCGCTCTGGGCGTGTGCTGCCTCGTGTACAGTAAAACCGACGAGGAAACCTGGTAATAATTGGAGAGCTATCTTAGGATCTATCATTTCTGCCCTTTCATATGCTTATAGCAATCTATAAAATCTTGTGTCTTAAGAAATGATGACATCTTGGGTGTGCGTTTTGCTAAGGTTAACACCTGTTCAATGTTCGCAGCATCAATTTCTCTAAGATAATCGCAAGCGCTACTAAAATCTTCAAGAAACACAAATCCCTGAACTATAAGTAACATTATAATATCATCGCGAAGCCCTCGCTTTTTTGCAGAGGCAATAGCCTGCTTAAGTAGCAACGAAGCCTGAGAAGAATTGCCTTTTTTCGCTACATAAATCCAGCGGATAAAATGCGCTGTATAATAGTCCTGAATATCAAGTACTTTGATGGCTATTACATTTGCCTCTTCTAATTCCTCGCTAAAAATTAATTGCTCACATTTTAGCCAATAAGCTAAGGTAGAAAATTGCATCGGGAGATCGTTATGAGAAATAATATCGTCAACTATTTTATAATCTATATTCTGCTCAGAGATGCTAAGCGTTAGTTCTGGTAGCAGCAAGAAATCTTGATCTAGGCAATTTTCTTCCTTTGCCTTGAGAATCCATTGCTTAGATTTTGAGAAATTTCCTGCATTATTCTCAGCAAGCGACATTACCATTGCAACTCGAGAATTTTTCGTATCGCAAAGTAGCTTATCACCGATCCCTCTCGCCGCCTCTAGAGAATCGTTTGTTATACAAAGCTCTAGATAGCCTATGGCGTCGTCAATGTTATTTGTTAGTTTAAATAAAACCTTAGAAAGAACTAGAGAATCGAAAATAGGAATTATGCTACAGAGCCAAATAAGGATTCTAAGTGGAACCGCTATCAATTCACGAACAAAGGTTACCATAACCGAGAACTTTCTTTTATTTATAGAGGGATTTATTTAGCGTCAGAGACGCTCAAGGGGCCCTACAATCTTTCAATATAAAGATTAAACATCTCAGGAATCTGCCACCACTCAAAAGTGTCGCACATTCCAAAAACATGGGCGCTTGCAAGTAGCAGTGCGTTCTCGAGAGCTTTTGGTAGATCCCCACCTTCTTTTAAGCCAGATATCAAACCAGCCACTAGGTGATCGCCGCAGCCAACAGTATTAACAACTTCACGATGCTCAATTGGTTCACTTTTACCCCTCCATGAACCTGATTTTGTAACCAGTAACAAACCTTTTTCTCCGCGACTAACAAGAATGTTCTCTGTTGTCGATAGTAATTTTCTTGCAGCTCTTTCTATATAGTGTGATTCATTTTTTATGGATGCCCCAACTAATTCACAAAGCTCTTCAAGATTAGGGGCAATTAAATACGCACTATTAGACGCCACTAAGCTCTTTAGCCCTTGACCGCTAGTATCTACGACAACTTTAGCTCCTCTGGCTACTACAGCGTGAACTATCCCAACAACATCCTGCATTAAAGAGCCATCTGGCAATGAGCCTGAGAGAACAAAAATGTCGCCGCTGGAAACAAGAGGTTCGAGCTGATTGCGTAGCCGCCTGATTGAACCCTTATTTGCCAAAGAGCCCGGAAGCCTAAGGTGCATCTGTCTATTTTTATTTGTATCATGAATCGTTATATTCTTTCTAGTATGGCCACGTACGGCTGCAAACCTGATATCTATAAAGCAATTCATGCTGCGCAGCTGATTAACCATCTCATCATAATCTTCTTGGCCCCAAAGACCTGTCGCAATAGATGGATAGCCCATCCACGCAAGGGATTTAGAGACATTTAACGCCTTTCCTGCCGGTATAGAATCTTGAGCATCTATTATTTTGTGATCACCCCACTCCAAACCATTAACGCTACACTTAACATCCCAAGCAGGGCTAATACCAACAGTGATGATGTTTCCGCCAATTGCCATCTATTCTTGCTCCCCATAGTCATCGTTGCCAAAATCATCATCTAAATCTCTATAGCCATCTTGCGCATCTTGTTCAACTTGGCGGCTTACATTTTCCCATTCTTCAAGAGTCATCAAGACCTCGCGAGCTTGGGCTCCTTTGTATTCTCCAAGAATTCCACTTGCTGCCATCATCTCTATTATTCGCGATGAACGGGCATAACCAATCGCTAGCTTTCTCTGAAGAAGTGAAACACTTCCGCGCTTACTTTCCAATACAATACGAACCGCTTGGTCGAAAAGGTCATCTTTTTTCATTCCAGAAGTGTTCACTTTGTTCATCTGCATCAATTCTGGGTGATACTGCGGTTCTGCAATTTCTTTTAAATACGTTACAATTCGTCTAATTTCTCCATCGTCAAGATACGACCCCTGCGCCCTTATCAATTCGCTAGTTCCCGGTTTTAGGAAAAGCATATCACCTTGACCAAGCAACGTTTCAGCTCCATTGTAATCGAGAATAATCCTTGAGTCCATTCTGGATGCAACCCTGAAGCTAATTCGACAAGGAAGATTAGACTTAATCAAGCCAGTTACAACTGTTGCTTGAGGTCTTTGCGTTGCAAGAATTATGTGTATTCCGACTGCACGTGATTTTTGAGCAATTCTAACGATATAAGACTCAACTTCTTTAGCACTCATCATCATTAAGTCTGCAAGCTCGTCAACTATGATTACAACGTGCGGCATAACTTTAGGAATCTTTGCCTCTTCCTCTTGGCTTTGAGGATTGAATCTTTCTATTAATTCTTCTCTGCTAAGTGCATTATAAGAGCTAATATTACGCACTCCAGCCTCGGCAAGAATGGCATATCTCTCGTCCATTTTTGTAACGGCCCATTCGAGAATTTGCTCTGCCTTGCGCATCTCAGTAACAATTGGGCACAGCAGATGGGGAATATTACTAAATGGAACCATCTCAACCATCTTTGGATCAATTAAAACTAGCTTTACTTCATCTGGCCTGCGCGTAAGTAGGATACTTGTAATGATTGTGTTTATGCAAACACTCTTTCCAGAGCCTGTAGTACCTGCGATTAGAGCATGTGGCATTGATGCAAGGTCACTTACGAGAGCCTCGCCAGAAGAATCTTTACCTAAGAAAAGAGGTATCCTCATTTTGTTAGGTTTATCGCCAGCCCGCATAACAAGATCTTTAGTTCGCACTGTTTCGCGGTGCCTGTTTGGAACCTCAATTCCAACTGTTCGTTTGCCAGGAATTGGAGCAACAATACGCACATTTGGCGCCGCGAGAGCTCTTGCGATATCATTGTTAAGATTAGAAATTTGGCTAACTTTAATACCGCTAGACAATTCCAGTTCATACATTGTTATTGCCGGCCCAGGTTCTGCATTAACCACTGTTGCTTCAATATTAAAATCGTGCAGTAGCTCTTCTAGTTGAGCCGCACAATCCTTAACCATATCTTCTTGAATGTCGGCAAATGTCTCTTCTGGATCTTCAAGTAGACTAAGAGGTGGCAGAGTATAGTCTTCGTATGTCCTTTGAACGTATGGTTTTGGCTTACTCTGTTTGCGACGAGTTATTTTAAATTTCTTCTTACGCTCCCTCGCCTCCTGATTTTCTTGACTCGGAGAAATTACTTCAATCGGATCAATATATCCTTGCTCATCCTCACTAATAAGCTCTTCTAGATTGCCATCACCTTTCAAGTTCAACACGAGAGGTTTGCGTTTTTTTGGCCGCCTCTTCTGCCTAACACTGAGCATGGACCATATCTTTGTTAAATTATTACTCCTTTCTCTCGCGGCAACAACTGCTGGAGATACTCCGCCAAATACTTTAACAAAGGCCTTGCCAAATAATTTCACTATAGCTAGCACTAGCGAATCTGCTAAAAGTATAGCTCCAACAACAAAACTACAAATGAGGATTAAGCCACTACCAACGGTGCTACAACTTTTTAAAAGTATATGTCCCACAGAAATACCAAGGATGCCACCTTCACCCATCGGAAAACCTCCGCTAGTTTTCCCTACTATTAAATAAATAGAACTGGAAACGCTAACGGTAACAAGTGACATACCTATAAACCTAAGTATTAACTGGGTAATCTTTCGGCCTGAAATGTTTGCAATCAACATTCCCACAACAGATGCGCAAACAACATAGAAGCCTGGCCCAACATAATATAAAATGTAATACGCTAAAAATGCTCCCGCTGGCCCGCAAAGATTCTGTGGAGGGTTGTTGTTGGGAGAAACATAGCCGCTAGGCGCATCTGCTATATCGAAAGTTAAGCATGCTAAAAGAGTAAAACAGCAAATAAGCAGCCCAACACCTTCGATTGCAACCTTGTAAAGATTCTTTCCCTGCAAAGCAAAGCTCCATCCTGTATGCAAAATATAGTTTCTGTTTTAGGGTTAGCCTTAAGATTCATATGTATATTGTTCAAAGACTCAAACATTTCAATGTCTTCTAGGATCCTTTCGCTATTACGGCTGCTGTGGATCCTTAACAAATATTCCCTTAACTTTTTTCTATGTGTTTTCAATCGGGTCCACCTTTTTCGGTTTTGGCACTTCGACTGCAACTCCCATCCTACCAAGTTCTCCCGCAACATCTGCTTGATATGGATCACTCTGAAAACTTTTGCGCAGAGCCTCTTGAGCCTTCTCTTTTTCACCTTTGGAAAGGTAAAAATAACCGAGTTGCCTTTGGAGTGGCGCTGATTCTGGAGCTAGCTTGATGGCTTCTTGGTAACATTTTAATGCATAATCGTCTAGAGACTCTGCCTGAAATGCGCGACCTAGAAGCAGTGCGTCTTGCGCCATTACTCCCGCTTGAGAAATATATATTTCTGCAAGCTGATTAGCTTTTGTTTTTTCATTAGATAGCAATAATACTTTTACTGAGGCTGCCTGAGCTTCACGGAGATTAGGCGCCAAACTTAGTGCAAGATTCAATTCATACTGGGCCTTAGCGTACATTCCAACATTCTGATAATATTTTCCAAGTTGATAATGTCCGTTTGGGTTAGAAAAGTGAGTATCGACAAATTTTAGAAGTTGCGTTTCTCTATAGCTAACACTTTGATCTATTGTATTGTTTGATATTTTCTTTTTTTGGTCACAACCCACAACTAAAGATAATGTAAGCACACTAATAATCAATATATTACGCATAACTTTCTCCATAAAATCATGATGCTTGTTTCTCTCTCAATTTCTTAGAACATTAATACACTCAAACAAATTACACATCGAGATTTTGAACTTCTAAGGCGTGCGTCTTAATAAAATCTCTTCTCTTTTCAACGTCTTCACCCATGAGAATGCTAAATAATCGCCCTGCCTCACCAGCATCATCGATAGTCACCTTGAGAAGGGTTCTTCGAGACGGATCCATTGTTGTGTCCCATAGCTGGTCTGCATTCATTTCTCCAAGACCTTTAAATCTTTTTATCTCTATACCCTTACCGCCAAGCTGACGGATTGCTGCAACCACATCATAGAGGGATGCAACATCAAAACTCTCTTCTCCATGCTTTATCTGAAATTTGGTAGGCAACGCCTCTCCGGCAACATTTCTCTCAAGTGTTAGAAAGAAATCTCTAAGGTCTAACCCTGCAGTCTTTATCATCTGCTGATTTATCTCATTAATTCTAGCAACCTCTGGAAGCTCTTGATAATCCAAATTATGCTCTACTGCGACATCTTCACCCTGAGATTCTTGTGCTACTTCTTCAAGATTGTTTTCTTGGCTTTGAATCTGCCTTTTTAACTCTTCAACTCTAGAGAAGTAGGAGCCCTCCTCTTGAAAGAATTCTAGCTTGCCATCAAAGCGCACCATATACTCTGGAAGTTTTGTGCCATCATAGTGCTCTTTAACGAAATCTCTAAAAACAACGCCGCGCCTCTCAAGGACACAGGTTACCCTTTCTATATCGTTAATTTTACGTACAAGCTGCGCAATATCTGTAGTGTTTACAGTTCTTGCTTCGCCCTGCTCACCGCGTATCAGAAGCTCTGTCTTTTCTAGGCCCCTGCTGATCATTCGTTTGCTCATCTGGGCTTCACTAACAATATACTCTGATTTCTTTTGTCCCTTGACTCGCACCTCGTAAAGTGGTGGCTGAGCAACATATATCATATCCTTCTCAAAAAGCTCCGGCATTTGCCTGAAAAAGAAAGTCAGAAGTAATGTTCTAATATGCGCGCCATCAATATCAGCATCAGTCATCAAAACAACCTTGCCATATCGACATTTTTCAACTTCAAAATCATCCGCTCCAATACCAGTGCCCAGCGCGCTTACTATTGTGCGAATTTCCTCATGGGCCAGCATTTTTTCAAGGCGAGCTTTTTCCACATTCAGGATCTTACCTTTAATAGGCAGTATAGCTTGAATGTTTCTGTCTCGGCCCCCCTTTGCCGAACCTCCAGCAGAATCCCCTTCCACAATAAAGATTTCTGTTGATTTTGCATCTTTACTAGAGCAGTCCCACAGCTTACCAGGCAAATTAGATCCACTTAGGGCTCCCTTTCGGCGAGTTAACTCACGTGCTTTACGCGCAGCTGCTCTAGCTTGGGCAGCCTGAATTGCTTTGGACATAATCTTTTTTGCAATCGCCGGATTCTCTTCTAAGTAAATTCCAAGCTGCTCATTAACAACCGTTTCAACAAAACTGCTGACCTCTGGATTCGAAAGGCGAACTTTTGTCTGCGCCTCAAAGTGTGGATCTGGAACTTTAACAGAGATAACTGCCGTTAATCCCTCACGTAAATCATCACCGCCAGTAACTGAGCCCCCCTTGAATAGTTTAGCGGCTTTGCCATACGAGTTCATGCTTCTAGTTAGTGCCGTTTTAAAACCTGAGAGGTGAGTACCTCCATCTATATTGTGAATATTATTTGCAAAGGCAATAATATTTTCGTTGTAGCTCGTGTTGTACTGCATTGCAATATCACAGGCAAGACCTGAAACAGGGTCGTCTTTTGAAATTAAAATGACATCTTCGTGCAAAGCCTCTTTGCCATCGTTTAAGTGTACAACAAATTGTTTTAGCCCATCCTCAAACTTAAACTCTTCGTGTTTATTCTCACGTTCATCTTGGAAGATGATGTGAACTCCTGCATTTAAGTATGCGAGTTCGCGCATGCGTTTGGCAAGTGTTTCATAGCTAAACTCTACGTCGCCAAAAATTTCCTCGTCTGGCATAAACGTAATTTTTGTGCCACGTTTTTTTGTCTCTCCTACAATTTCAACTCTACCTTGCGCAATACCACGCTGGCATTCAAAGTGATATTGTTTACCATCGCGATATACATCAGCAACAAGCGTCTCACTAAGCGCATTAACAACGCTAACACCAACTCCATGGAGTCCACCAGATACTTTGTAGGCCTTATCATCAAACTTTCCACCAGCGTGCAATGTACACAGAACAACTTCTAGCGCACTAATCCCTGCATCTTCATGAATGTCAACCGGAATTCCAACGCCATTATCTTCTATAGAACAGCTTCCATCCGCATTTATACGTACCGTTATAAGATCGCAACGACCGGCAAGAGCTTCGTCTATAGAGTTGTCAAGTATTTCATAAACAAGGTGGTGAAGCCCTCCCTTGCCCCTGTTTCCGATATACATATCAGGCCTTTTCCTAACAGCTTCAAGACCTTCTAAAATTTTTATATTACTGGCATTGTACGTCTGTTCATTCATATTTCGTCATCCTGACATCTATAGGTCTGCTCAGCAACGACCTAGCACAAACTTAATATCTTTAATTTTTATTCGCCCACAGTACTTTTGCATCTCTGTAATTAACTCTTTTTTAAGCATCTGGAACTGATATATATAAGCGGGGCTATTAACTTTAACTGTCAAAACCCCACGGTCTACCTTTTCGATTTTACAATCTTGCCCCATCCCCTCAGGAACCACCTGCAACCAAGCCTCAACTATAGGCGAACTACTGCGTTGCTGCGGCTTCACTCTGCGATTAACATATTGAGCCAACAGGCCAGAAAGCTCGGCCCCTATGTATTTTTTGCGAGGCCTTCTCCAGCAGGTTGCACTTTTTAGCAACTCATCATCGCTTTTCACTTCTCTTAACCCAAATTAACTGGCATCACAATATAAACAAAATTATCGCCAGCGGATATTAAGCCAGGTCTGTCTGCTTGGCCTAGCTTTAAGCTGAATTCATCTGCATTAATAACACGAAGCACATCTGTTAAAAATTGAGGATTGAATCCGATCTCCATTGGTTCACCATCATATCCAATCTCCATATCAATCTGCGCATCACCTGTTTCGGGCGCTCTACTCGAGAATACCATCACACCTTTGCCTAAAGCTACTTTTATTCCTTTGGAGTCTTCGCTAATCAAAAGAGCCGCTCTTCTAACAGCACTAAGCGTATCGTCCGTGTTCAATGTTATCACTTTATCGTTATCAACAGGAATAATGTCTTCGTATTTTGGAAATTTTCCATCAACTAAATTAGAGCTAATCACAACTCCGCCACAGGTAAGAACAATCTGGTTATCTACAAAGCGAATGCCCACAGTAGCATCTTTATTGGCCCCAAGTCTATCCAGCAATGACATTGTTTTAGCGGGAACGATAATCCTTTTTCCAATCATCGTCTCAGATGCAGGAGCGTCAAGTTCAACTACAAATTTAGCGAGCCTGCGTCCGTCAGTGCCAACCATAATCAGGTTATCTTTAGTAAATTCCCAAAGTATACCGTTTATGGCGTAACGAGTACTCTCTTTCGCCGCGGCAAATAAACTGTGCTCAATACCACTTTGAAGAGAGGCTAATGTTATTTCAATTTCACTACTTGGGTCTTCGCCAGGAATCTGAGGGAACTGTGATAGATCGTGTCCATATATCGTGAAGTGGCTATCGACGCCTCGAATGTGAATCGTAGAGTCATCACTTTCGAATTCTAAAACGTCATCAATGCTCTCACGCGCAATTGCATTAACTCTATCTGCCGGCAAAACAACATCACCAGGTGTATCCACCTGCACCTGAGTTACTTGGCAGTTAATACCAACTTCAAGGTCTGTTCCGCATATCTCCACTCCATTCTCATTTGCCATAATGCGCAAACACTGTAGTATTGGCTTTGGTGTTCTGCTTGGAACAACGCTTGTTACCAATCCTAAAGCCTCTTGTAGTGCAGATCTATTGAACTTTATTTTCATAATAAGCCCTGTCTCATGTACGTAGTAAATAACTGATAATTTATAGATTGCAATATGGAGGAAAAATCCCCCACAAACACAATAGCCCTTAATTTACTCGATAATTACAGTTTTTGCAAAGGTACTTTTGTTAGCATAGAAAGTTTCTTTTTTTTCGGACGAATCTATACCAAAGCTTGGATTCTCTATTGGGCGAATGCCAATATCTTTTAACCATATAATAGTTTATTTAAATAATGTTAATAGTCATATAGCTTGTGACATTGTTAGATGCTAAAGCATTGATTGTACA
>WGDE01000075.1 GCA_015493385.1 Phycisphaerae bacterium | reverse complement strand
TAAAGAAACAAGGCTCACGAAGTATCTTCCTCTATACAAAGCTCCCAGTAGTGTGTAGCGTACAACTTTTAGGACAAATATTCAAGAAAAAACTATATAAGGTCTTTTTATGCAACTTGCTAGTAAACCTGTACACATAGCTTCTTTGTAGTGTTCTATTCCGTTTCGTTTGCGTCGTCTGCGCCTTTTGCGCTTGCCCTGTTAGAGTTTCAAACTCTAATAGGGTCCCCTTGCGTTAAAGCAGTTAAAAGGTTTTAGTCTTTAGCGTTAAGTAATTCTTTAAGAATCGAAATACTAACTTCGCAAAAATAAATCAATTCGCCAAGTGTGTATGGCGTCAATTCTTCAATTACTAGAATTGCTGAATTATCCGAGCTTTGCTCTGGGGCTGGGCTATTAGATATCTCAAATGTAAATCTCTGTTTGGATTCAGCGCATTGGTTGGTTGTGTTGAGATTTATAACACCGCTTAAATTTGCATCTTGCATCACTTCGTTTAGTAGGTTGCAATACCACTGGCCAAAGCAATCACTATCGATTGTCTGCGCATTCAAACAAATCTCGGTGCCTACAAGAGCTGAATAATGCCTTAGTAGTGCAGCGATTATAGCGGCTGGGTTTTTCTCTAGTTTCTCGCTACTAACCCTTTCATCCATCGCCCTTGCACCAGCGAGTAGTTGCTCGATATCATAGCCGCAAAATGAAAGCGGCAAAAGTGCTGATGAGCTTAGAAGATTTAATTTAGAGTCTAGGTTGTTTGGGAGAGTCAGACTCTTGCACCCACTATCCTCTACGAAACGGCTGCGCAGGCTATCAGCGAAACTTGATATTATGACGATATGGTCTTGAACATTTTGGGTTGGAAAATTCTTGCCAAGTAAATCTTGTAGCGAAACAATCGCCTCTTCTAATTGGCTGTTGGCTTTTTCGCCTGCGACAAAAACAAATGCTGCCGTCTCTATTTCGTCTTGATTGTCTCTTAGATAACTTTCAAACTTTTCGAAGCTGTCAATTATCGTAATTCTTTTATCATTGGATTGGCAAGATTCGCAGAATACTTTTCGAAGTGTATCCATTACGAAACAAGCGTCTATTTCTCTACCAAAACCAACGACTACAAGATTTGGGATTTCTTTTAGCAATCCATTTGCAAGCGCAGATACCGACTCTAGGGTTAGCTGATTGTAAGGCAAATCTCTGGACGGGGAGAGATTGTCGTTGCGTCTTTTATTTATATTAGACACAGCAGTTGCAAGTAACTCGCCTACATCTTCGAGTTCTTTGTCGCTAATTGATATATTTTTATAATCGAAATCTACTTCTATTTTTTCCATCCAATAATTCTCCTGCTAACCTATTTTATCGAGTTTTGCATATTTAAGTAGCAGCGCCTTTGTCTGGCCGGAATCAAATCTAACCGTAACAACACTCTTTTCGCCAAGGTCGAGATATTCCTTAACCTTGCCAAGCCCAAACTTAGAATGACGAACAGAATCGCCTGCCCTGTAGAGCGCGGTAGATTTTGGTTTTGGCACATAGTCGCTCGTTTTCTTAGGCTTGCTCGTAAAAGAATCTTGGCTTCCATAACTATTAGCATAGGCATTTTGAGGAGACATACCAATTTCGTATAGGAATTTTGATGGAATAGTTCTATTGAGCATACCGCGCATTGAACGGTATTTAGCATAGCTTATATTAAGATTTCTTTTTGCCCTTGTTATTCCAACGAAGAACAGACGTCTCTCTTCTTCAAGCTCTTCGGGGTTTTCCTTGCTCCTCTCATGTGGCAAGAGTCCCTCTTCTAGCCCGACGATGAAAGCATTTTCAAATTCAAGCCCTTTTGCCGCGTGAAGAGTCATAAGTGAAACGGTTGGGCTGTTTGCATCGTAAGCATCAGTGTCACTGTATAGAGCGATACTTTGGAGATAATCGAACAACGAAGTCTGTTGCGATTCGGTTTCTTTGTCGTATTTGGCAGCAGAGCTTATAAGCTCATCAACATTTGCTCGCGCAGTATCTTCGCCCCTCTCATTTGGTTTGAGCGAGTCAGACATTCCACTCTCTAGATAAACCGTTTCCATAAGATCGGCAATCCCACAGCTAGGCTCGTCTAAGAGCTTTGTGAACTTATGAATCATATGCCCAAATTTAGCAATCTTACTTTGCGCAGCCTTTGAGATTGTATCTATAAATGCAACGCTTGTTACCGCCTCATACATCGAAATTTTTCTAGCCTTTGCATAATCTGCAACTCTACCCAAGCTCGTCTTTCCAATCCCGCGGGCTGGAGTATTTATAATCCTCTCAAGAGCGACATTATCGCTAGGGTTTGCAATTAGTTTTAAATATGCAATCATATCCCTAATCTCTTTGCGGCTATAGAATTCAACTCCACGAACAATTGAATACGGAATTTGTTCATTAACAAACGCCTCTTCCAACGCTCGACTCATTGAGTTTACCCTGTAGAGAACTGCAATTTCGTTTAGGTTGGCTCCGCTGCTAATCAGAGATTTTATTTTACGTGCAACCGCTAAAGATTCCTCCTGCTCATCAGAGTAGACATTAGTCTCTACCTTATTTCCTGATTCGCAGGTGGCGATTAGGCGTTTCTCCTTACGCTTGCTATTGTTGGCAATTAGCTTATCGGCAACACTTAGAATCTCAGGAGTGCTTCTAAAATTCTCTTCAAGCTTTACAACTTTAGCGTTTGGGTAATCCTTCTCAAAAGCCAGTATATTTGCAATATCAGCACCACGCCAGCGATAGATACTCTGGTCTGGGTCTCCGGTTACACAAATATTGCCATGTTCTATGGAGAGCCCTTTAGCAATCTGGTATTGGGTGTGGTTAGTATCCTGGTATTCATCTACCATTAGGTATTGGAATCTTCTGCTAAGCTCGCTGCGCACTTCTGGGCGGTCGCGCAGAAGGTATGCGGTGCGCACAAGTAAATCGTCAAAATCTAGCGCATTGTTTGCCAAAAGAATCTCTTGGTAACGTTTATAGATTTTCGCTAGAATCTCAAGGTAGAACCCATCTGCCCTCTTGGCAACATCCTCAACACTCTCAAGGTCGTTCTTAAACTTTGATATTGCATTTAAAACCCTAGACGGCATAAAATTACTAGAGGCAACATTGCAATCTGCAATCGCATCCTTGACGCACTTCTTCTGCTCGGCGTCTGAGTATATGCTAAAGTTAGGCTCAAGATTTGCCATCTGCGCATATTGCCTTAGAATACGCACGCAGAGAGAGTGAAACGTACTAACCTGCAAACCACTTGTCACGCCCATATCGAAAGTACGTTGCCGCATCTCTTCGGCGGCTTTATTCGTAAAGGTAATCGCACAGATATTGTACGGGCTTACCCCATCTTTAATGAGCTGGGCAATTCGAGAAGTAATAACCCTAGTCTTACCACTACCAGGACCGGCAAGGATAAGTAACGGCCCATCTCTGTGAAGAACTGCTGCTTTTTGAGATTGTGTTAATTGGTCAATTGAAAAGTTAGGGGCAAAGTCCATTAGCTCCATTCGTACTACTCATTCCTTTCCGGAAAATCCGGTAATTAAATTCTAAATTGGGGTATTAGCTTTGTTGAGATAAAGCTATTCTCTAAGCTCTGCGCTATTTAGCGTCCTGCTTTTTTTGTTTTTCTTTCATTTCTTTCTCAAATTTCTCACGTTGAGCATTTAATGAATCATAAAGTTTTGGACGCTCTATTTTAATTCTATTGAAAAAACTCTGCTTCATATCATTAGGAATAGCTGGATCGTTTAAGAAATCAAGCAATGCAAAATATCGTAATCTTGAAAATTCTGGCAAGCCAATCCTGTCGGTTTTCTCGTCAGTTATCATTGCCTTGTAATCATTATAGAGCACATTTGCATATTTTTCTCTTCCAGTTGCCTCATCATCTTCGTAAACAGCAAACCTAAAGTACGCCTCACGCAAGACACCAATAATACGCGTAGTAACACGAGTAATGGTCAAACCGCCTGGAACATCGAAGATACGTTTTTTGCAGAATGCTTCAATGGACATCTTATTGTCATCTCTCGGATAGAGTCTGCGCAACTCTGCGAATACACGAGATGCTTGTTTGATATGACCTGATTGATAGAACATCAAAGTCGCAGCCTCAAGCATCTTTCTGTGACCGCTCTTTAGAGGCCGAACATTTGAGCCTCTAAATTTACTATATTTTGCGATTCTTTCGAGCCATGCTTCATTAACAGAATTAAACATACTAAGATCAGGGCGCAAGAATATTGTTTGCATCATTACGGTATGGTCTTTTGTTCCAAGCTTTGGATCGCCCTTTTTAAGGACTGGCATGGAATACATGATAATCTTGCCGTTCTTGTAAAGATCTTGTAGGCATTGAAAAATAAGCCTATCAGTATTACTCTCATCTACATAATGGCCTACACCCTTGCTACCTGCTACATTTAGCCCTCTTTGAGCCCAATAAATAGCATGCGTGTCTGGATGCTCCCAATTTAGAGGTTTTCTATTCTTTTCATCTTTAGTGGTGGTTGGCCCGTATTTCTTGTTTAGCCAAATCATCAGATCGATATCTAATTTCCAAGTATTACGCAATTCATAACTTTGAGCAAAATACATGAAATTCTTGATGGTATCGCTATAAGCGTAATCTTCTAGAACGTCTTGTAGCTTCTGCGGATAGGCCGCAGGGTTAAGTGTGAGATGCAAGAAATTCTTTGCGACATCTTCTTTTTTCGCAAACTCTGGATCTGCCTCTTTTAATCTATCGTAAAACTCTGCAGTCTTTTTGTCCTTGAGTAACTCATCGAGAGTCTTTGGCGCAGCTGAGAGCTGGTCGAAATGCTCATTGGTGTTTGGTGAAATTAAAGGACGCATCGCCATTAGAAGTTGCATTTTATAATATTTGTGCACATCATCAGTAACTCCACCCATCTTATGCTCGAATATCCAAGCAAGTGAGTGGTAGAGCTTAATAGACTTAGGATTCTCGACAATTCCCCTGTCTCTTAAAAGCTCGTAACCATTTCTAACCCATCTCCAGCGTTCTGCTGGTTGACTCGCTGGGATGGCGACTGAGATATTGTACGCCATGTTCCACGATTGAAAATCCCACACGGCTGCAAATCTAGGTTGCAAGACAGTAATCCAGTCGGCAAGCTGTTTTGCATCAAAGAACTTGCCCTCCTGTTTTAGGTTCTCGGCACGCATCCACAAGACATCAACGAGTAAGCCACGAAAAGCACCCATTGCAACTGTAGCAAACGCCAGAGAAGGCGGAGCATTCTCAAGAGGGTCGTTGCTAACAAGCCTGAGTTTCTTTCGTGTCTTATTGATGTCATCTAATTGCATTGAAGCGGTAAAGAGCAATGTTGCTGAAAACATCAATAATATCAAAACAATAATTATATCACGCGATCTCATGCTATTTTGGGTCCTGATTAGTTATGCAAGGTTATTTTGGCTATTTCACGATTCTTAAAGACGAACATTCCATATAGGAATATTAAGCAGGACTTCACGATGGCAGTAAAGAAGAAGCTACTACCAAGGAAAAACCAAGTTATAGTTTCTCCATCAACAATCATTGGAGTTGGGTTGTATTTACCATCAAATTTTGGTAGTATAAAGATTATAGGCTTTACTATCAGAGAATAATACATTGCTGCGGTATGCGAGAGATAGCTAAACGAATCAAGGATGAATCCATTGATTGAACCTGTCGCATAAACCATAAGACAAACCATTATAGCAACAGGGAAAGAAAGCCATGTCGATAGAGACACCCCTAATGCCGTTAGAAATATCAACCTGATAAAAATCAATGCAACCCCGCGAAAATAGTTAACTGCGAATGAATCACTCTTGTAGAGAAGCTCAACCTTCTCAGCAATCACAGTGACTCCGTTGTAATACATGTTTTGCATTGCAATATCAAGATGCCCATCTTTGGCGATAGTATCCGCTGGAACCTGAATCTCTCTGACTGTATCAACTACATCTTTGCGCAGGTTGCTATCGTATATGGGAGTGTCTGGTAATTTTCCACTATCAGTATCAGACAAATCACCGACTATCCAACGGCTATAAACGCTGTTATCTGGAGTATCGCTTACCGTTCGAAAGCTGAATCTAATATAGAGAGGTTTTGACGAATCCTTAGGAAATACATTCTTGAAATTCCATTTTTTTACAGCACCCGGCTCAACGGTCTTCTCTTTCATCGCAATAGAACCGATTAGAGCATTGAGAACAGAACTGCGTGATTTCCCTTCAAGTATTGGAGCATCTGATTCGATTAGTTTCTGAAGCTTTTCCCTCGCCTGCGTTTTTATCTTTTCAGTATCAACATGCGATGTCATAGAGATTCTTGAGGTAAAGAATTCATTATCAGCCTGCTGAATCTCTTTATCCGTAGCCTTGGTAAAACGAGGCAGGTATACTGTAAATGCAAATATCATTACTGAAAATATGGACAGCAGAATAAGATTAACCGTTAGAATTCCGAAAAACTTACCTAAGAGATATTGGTAACGCAGTAGAGGCTTTGTCAAGACAGTATAGACAATCTTATCTTGAAAGTCGCTATTTAATGTATAGCATGAGATTGCAATCGTTAGAATGCAGAGCAGAAGGCTCATAAGAGACATCCCATAACTGGAAAAAGTTTGCAGTTTTCCAATGAGAGTACCATCTCCAACAACTATAACACTCAACAAAGGAAGCAGTACCGCTAAGAGTAGTATCACAACGAGTGCTATCTTCATACGAAAGATTTGAGCGATTGTATTTTTGGCAATAGTCCAAATATTAGCCATTGTCTAACTCCTTAGACTCGCCCTCTGGCTCATCTGGACCCTTCATCAAATTTTTGAGTAAATCGGTATCAACCTTGTCGTTTTCGCTAGAGGATTCTTGCGTATCGTTTTTATCTGGGGCTTCAGTGATTTCAGTGACTGGCTCTATAGAGACAGATTTACTTGAGAGTTGATTCAATAACGAATTATCCGGAGTTTCGAGAGGCTCTACCTTCTCAACTTCGCTAGAGAAGCTATCATCTTGAATTGGCTTAATATCCGCCGAAACAAGCCTATCTAGAACGTCTTGAGAATTGTCGTCAGAGAGAAAATTACCAATGTTAGTTGTAGATACTGCGCCGCTAGTCTCTTGATTTTGCATCTGCGCTTTTTCTACAATACGCATAAACAGATTTTCCAGACTATCCATAGGCGAGCCGATACTTATAGAAGCTTTTTCTTTCTCCACTATCTCTCTAATCTGAGAAATTGCAGACTCGCTAAGCGGTGAGGTTGTAATCTGTTGCTCATCATTTCTACGCAATAAATCGCTAACATATCCTTCTGTTTGCATTTTCCCGCCGTACAAAATTCCAATACGGTCGCAAACATCTTCAACGTCAGATAGCAAGTGGCTACACATAAGAATTGTTTTGCCGCGTTTTGCCAAAGACGCTATAAGGTCTTTGATTTGCCTAGTTCCGATTGGATCAAGCCCTGATGTTGGTTCATCAAGAATCAGTAGGTCTGGATCGTTTATCAATGCCTGCGCAAGCCCAATACGCCTTGCCATACCTTTAGAAAAAGTTCCGACTGGTCTATTCGCCATAGACGATAGCCCAACCATATCTAGCAGAGAGTCGATACGCATATTCAAAACTTTTGAAGGTAAGCCAAACAAATCGCCATAAAATTTGAGCGTCTCTCTTGCGCTTAAATATTTGTACAGATAAGATTCCTCTGGCAAAAACCCAATTCTAGTTGAAATCTTAGGGTCATCACTTCTACCACCAAGAACAAAGCTAACTCCTTTGGTTGGCCTGAGCAGAGAGAGAAGCATCTTTATCGTCGTACTCTTGCCAGAGCCGTTCGGGCCAAGCAATCCGTAAACTTCATTATAGTTGATTTTAAGCTCTAGATCATCAACCGCAAGAACTTTAGTACGCCCCCACCAGTCTTTGAAAGCCTTACTCAAACCAATAGTCTCAATAGCATATTCTTTATTTTGAGCCACTTTTTACACCTCGCAAGATTCATGTTGATGATCGTGATCATGTTCACATTCAGACTCTTGAACGACAAAATGAGGCTCAAGGTGTTCTCCAAATCTCACAAGCCTTGCACTGTTAAAGATTACAATAAGCGAACCAAAGAAATGCAGCGGAGCCGCCCAAGAAGCGCTCAAATACCCCGCCAGAGCCATTGAAACACCAATAACAATAAAGAGACTTCCAAAGAGAAGGTTGAGATTTATTATAGTTCTTGTCTTTCTCGAGAGTTTCACAAGGAAAGGCAAGCGTTTAAGGTCGTTATTCATCAAGGCAATTGAAGCAGAGTTTATAGCAACATCACTACCAGCCGCTCCCATCGCAATACCCAAATCACCTTCAGCAAGAGCCGGAGCATCGTTGATACCATCACCAACAACAGCAACGATATGCCCTTCTTGCTTAATATTCTTAACCACATCAAGCTTATCATGTGGTAAGCAATGCGCTTTATAATCAGTACAGCCAAGCTCAGCTGCAACGCGATTAGCAACTTCTTTACGGTCACCAGTTAGCATTGTAATTCTCTTTAGCCCACATTCTTGAAGCTCTTCAACTGCGACGCGAGCCTGCGATCTTGTTTTATCCTGCATTCCAATCCAGCCGATACAATGCGCATCACGAGCAATGTAGAGTGCGCTAAAGCCCTGTTCTTCGTGAAGAGCTGGATCTGTAATGCCAGACATATCAACTCCGCTCTCTTTCAAGAATGATTCGCGGCCGATTAGAATTTCTGCACCTTCAACTACCGCCTTGACACCCTTGCCAGGAACTTCCTCAAAAGAACTTGATTCTACAACATTGACATTTGCCTCTTTAGCAAGATTTAGCATTGCCCTTGCTGCTGGGTGCTTACTTAGCCTCTCAGCAGAGGCAGCTGTTTTTAATAGGTCTGCCGGTTCAATACCAGAAGCAGGCTCTATCTTTGTAACAAAAAGCTTACCAGTTGTAAGCGTACCTGTTTTATCAAAAACGATTGCCGTTAGCTTACCAGCAACCTCAAGGTCTCCAACTTTCTTTATTAAGATACCAAGCCTCGCCGCAGCTGAAATCGCTGCAACCATAGCAGTAGGAGTTGCTAAAATTAACGCACAAGGACAGGATACAACCAATATCGCAATCGAACGGTCAAACTCACGGGTGAAGAACAATGCGACCGCCGCAACCATTAGAATCGTAGGAATATACCATTGAATGTATCTGTCAATAATTCTCATTATTGGAATCTTAGTTTGCTCAGCCTCTAAGATTAACTCTTGAACCTTACCAAGGGCAGTCTCTTTACCAATCTTAGTAACTCTAACATCCAATGCGCCTGTGATGTTAGTCGTACCTGCAAAAACCTGCATACCGGGGACTTTATCAACTGGAAGCGATTCACCTGTCACGCTCGCCTCATTTATGCTACTAAAGCCAGACACTACTTCTCCATCTGCCGCAACATTATCACCTGGCCTGATACGGATAACATCACCAGCATTTAGATTCTCAACCTCAACTTCACTTTCGCTACCGTCTTTAGAAACAAGCATAGTCTTTTTAGGAGTTAGCTTGATCAACGACTCAATAGAAGCCCGAGCGCCCAAAGCTGTCCTAGTTTCCATCAACTCACTGAGCAATAGGAAAAAAGATATAACTCCAGCCTCACGATAATTTCCAATTGAAAAGGCAGCGATAATAGCAAGCGCAACCAATTCATCCATATGCATCTGACCTTTAAGCATGGATTTGAGTGCGTTTAGGATAACTGGCAAAGAAAGCAATAATGCACCAATCATCGCAGAGAACTCGACGACTGAACTTCCCTTGCCATAGAATAATGGAGCGATATAACTATTTAACAGCAGAACACCGCCAGCTAAAGTTCCAATCAAGGCAATGCTTACTGTCTTAGTGCTCGCCTGCTCCTGCATTTCTGTTTCTTTAATATGTAGATGATCATGAGCCATTAGATAATCTCTTTATAATTCATATATGTATTGATAATGTGAACGCTAAAAAAACGCCCTATCTTAAATAATATCTTTGCTACCTTTTATCTTTATTTTCAGGCTTTTTCCTAGCCGCAGGGTCTCTATTGATTAACACTCTAAACTCTCGTTTCTTGCCTTGTGATGCTGGTTGAACGATAATCTTTTCTTGAGCGTTATCTAGAACCTCTTCTAGTGCATCTTGGTAAATCTTCTGAACAACGAGTTTTGGGTGCTCTCTAAACTCTGGTAAAATTGAAGATAGATAATCCGCACTTGCCTTGGCAGACTCTGCAACTCTCGTCCGATACGCCTTTGCGTTGGCGATTAACTGCTGAGCAGGCCCTTGCACTTCATTTAAAACTCTATCTCTATAACCTCTGGCATCTGTTATCATTGTCTCTTTTTGTTGTGAGGCTATAATTGATTGCTGGAAGGCATCATCAACCTGACGCGGCCATGTGGCTTTTAGCTGAATATTTTCAACCAAAATTCCGCTATCCATATCGTCGAGTTTGCTCTGAAGCAGTTTTTTAGTATCGCTTATAAGTCTTGCTTTATCAGATATAATAACTTCATCAATCGTAAAATTCGCCATCGTCGTAACAATCGCATCCTGCGCAACAGCAGATAAGAATGGCTTAACCCCCCTATCTATTACCTTGCTATACAACTCCCCTGGCTTAGGGTCGCCGACGTAGATATTCTTGAAAAATGCGTAAGGGTCTAGGCTTATATTGTAATCAATATCCCATTTACAGTGAACGATATTGTAGTCGTTCTGCGCGATTCCCTCACCCTTTTCGCCTCTTGTTAAGCAATATCCGTCTTTTATTGGATTTAGAGTTGTGCCAGCTCTGCTTGGCTTACCAGTAAGTTTTTCTTTCTCTGTCTGGTAATACCAAAAATCTCCTATCGAGATTTTCTTCGTACTTATCGCAGGAATCTTAACAATCTCCGCAACCGGATACGGCAAAGTCCAGTGCAAACCAGGACCAATGAGTTTTCCACCGTCAGCCTGAGTTACTGCCTTACCAAACCATAGCACCAACGCCCTCTCATTTTGCTCGACTGTATAAATTCCAGATGCAAAATACAGCACAACCAGAACGAGCATAATTATCTTGAGAATTGAAAAACTAACGCGCAGCGCATCCGATAGACTCTTACTGCCTGAGTCTAGATCGTCAAATTTATCATCGCAATCTGGCGATGTGATACTACAACAACAATTTTTACCCATTTGTATCTCGATAAATAAATGATTTATTGTTTTGGTTCAATGTTTGGAACTTCTCTAAGCAACTTGATTGGCTCTGTCTGAGCACCTAAAACGATTGTAGAGCGGTCTTTTAGGATTTTCTTGAGCGCATCAACATCTCTAAGGAACATCGCAAGTTGTGGGTCTTCTTCGAGAAGTTTGTAATATTTAGCGGCATCAGCGTCGCCTTTGCCTCTAATAGCCTTGGCTCTTGCTTGGGCAGTAGCTAAAATTTCAGTTTTCTTTGCCTCAGCATCAGCTTTAATTTTTGCCGCCTCAGCACTACCCTCGGCAAGGATTCGCTCAGACTTCTTCTTACGATCAGAACGCATACGGTTAAAGACTTGCTGTGTAACCTTTTCGCTAATCTCAAACTTCTTTATTCCAACTGTCGCAACCTCAATTCCGTATTTATCCATCAGAATCTTTTTCAAAGAGTCTCTAATCTCATCTTCAATCTGTGCAAATTTAATCTTGCTTGGGTCTGTATTTATAAACTCATTGAAAGAGTGCTTGCCGATAATTGCATTTTGTTCGTTACGCAATTGGCTCAGTAAATATTTTTGAGCATTAGTAGCGCTAGTAACTGTCTCGTAAAACTTCAAAGGATCTGCAATGCGCCAGTCCATATATGAAGTAACGATTACCGGTTCGCCGCCTTTGGTCGTAGTCTCTTCCATCTGCCCTTCAAATACCTGCAGACGCGACTCAAATCGGTGCACTTGGTCGATTGGCTGTGGCCATTTCCAATAAAAACCCGGCTCTGTAATCGGATCTCCGATTGGTTTGCCAAATCTAGTTACAAGCACTGATTCTGTCTCACGCACCTGAAATGAACAAAATGCAAATCCCAGAGATACTGCAACCAATAACACAAAGATAGACGTTGAAATATTTTTCATTCTTATTGCCTCATTATAGC
>WGDE01000074.1 GCA_015493385.1 Phycisphaerae bacterium | reverse complement strand
AGGTATAGCATTTGATGGAGCAATGGCCGGTAAGAAACGCCTGTTGATTCAAAAGGCATTTGATGAATATTGGCAGTGCGGGGGATTCCCTGAAGTATTGGGGCTGGATAAACAGTTGCGAATAAAAATACACCAAGAGTATTTCCATGCGGTACTATTCAGGGATCTAGTCGAAAGGCATGATATCTCGCACCCAAGAGCTGTCGTTGATCTAGCTCATCAATTGGTGAACAATACCGCCAGCCTATATACAATAAACAAACTTACCGCAGCGATTAAATCATTTGGGCACAAAGTACCCAAGGCTTCTGTTTCTAAATATATTGATTGGTTCGAAGATGCCTATTTTTTGTTTTCAGTGAGGCTTTACGATGCTTCTATTAGACGCAGTAAAGCAAATCCCAAAAAAGTATATTGTGTGGATCATTCTCTAGTTACTTCAATATCATCAGGAATACTCGTAAATTCAGGGCATTTACTCGAAAACCTTGTGTTTATAGCATTGCGCCGAAAGACTGAAGATATATTCTATTACAGAACTCAGTCAGGCAAAGAAGTTGACTTTATCGCTAAGATGCCGGATTCTTCAAAAGTTTTGCTGCAAGTATGCGAAACTCTCTCCAATCCTAAAACCAGAAAACGGGAAGTATCTGCGATTGAAGAAGCTATGCGTGAAACCGGTGCTAAAGAAGGCTTAATCGTCACCCGCAATGAATCTGAGAAAATTGAGCTTGAGAATGGAACTCTAACTGTCATAGAAGCCTGGAAGTTTCTCAAAATTGGAACTGGTATGTTCGGCTGAAAGCCGGTTATAGGTGTCCCAAATTTACGGCACAACTGGTACGCACGCTCACCCCCCAAAAAAACCACCACATTTCACCACGCAAAGCCCGAAAACAGGTAACTCTCCCCAATTGCAAAAACACCGTTTATATTCGAGTCGCACTCTGAAATGCCCGACATATGTGTTGACTGAGGCTCTTTTTGCGTTTATATTCTAGTTTGAGTCGAAATTAAACGGAGATTTTATGTATATCAGACGCACCATAACTGAAGCGATAAACAACGTTAGTAAGCATTTCCCTGTCATATTGATTACAGGTCCGAGACAAATTGGCAAGACAACCTGCTTACGACATTGTGCTGCACCTGAGCGTCGCTATGTAACGTTGGACGATCCACAGGCTCGTGAGCTTGCTATCGACGATCCGAAACTATTCCTTCAGCGGTTTTCTCCTCCAGTGCTGATTGATGAAATTCAATATGCCCCGCAGTTATTACCGCTGATTAAGATGGCCGTTGACACCGGCGCAAACAAGGGCGATTACTGGCTAACCGATTCACAGCAATTTCATCTGATGGAGGGAGTATCCGAATCACTTGCAGGGCGGGTTGGAGTTTTGCGGATGCTTGGGTTCTCCTATGCAGAAATGATTGAGACGCCCGATGCGTCATTGCCGTTTATGCCATCGCAAACAATACTACATTCTGGGCGAAATCCAATGACACTCTCTCAGTTATATGAGCGTATCTGGCGAGGATGCTTCCCAGCTATCGTTACCGATAAGAACATGGACCGCGATCTGTTTTATTCCAGCTATGTGCAAACCTATTTACAACGCGATGTGAAAGTGTTGGTTAATGTTGGCAATGAATTGGCGTTCATGAAATTCTTGCGTGGCGCAGCCGCACGAACTGGACAGTTGCTTAACATATCCGAACTTGGCCGTGATGCGGGGGTAACGCACAATACTGCTAAAAAATGGTTAAGTGTACTCGAGACATCTGGGCTCGTTTACTTGCTACAGCCATATTACAGTAACCTCACCAAGCGACTTGTGAAAACACCCAAACTGTATTTTCTAGACACCGCTCTGGCGGCATATCTAACGCAGTGGACAAGCCCTGAAACACTTGAAGCGGGAGCTGCAAATGGTGCTTTTTTTGAAACATGGGCAATGGCAGAAATTATCAAAAGTTATTGGCATCACGGCAAAACCGCACCGCTTTATTTCTACCGCGACACCGACCAGAGGGAAGTGGATTTGTTGATTGTACAGAATGGCGAGATCTCTCCAGTCGAATTCAAAAAAACCGCCATGCCAAGCAAGAGCGATATTCGTCATTTTGCAGCACTAAAAAAGCTAAACTTGCCAATTAGACATGGCGCAGTCGTTTGCCTGAGCGATTCGGCTATGCCAATCACGCAAGATGTTACTGCCATCAACGTAGCCCAGATATAGAGTTTTACGAGGGGCCGCACCTAACGGAGCTAACCTGTTCTTGCTACGTATTATATCTCTACAGATAGGTGTGTCGCCCTCATAGGGCTGGATGATGGGGTGATTTTTATGCCCTTCGAGGTTACAAAGGGTTTGCTCCCACGGAGCAAGATGTGCGGCAGAGCCGCGTAGGAAATGCATTTCTAAAAAGATTCTACGAAGCAAGGTCTTTATAGAATCCCGTGTGAATGGCACTTTACAGCTCCGAAGGACACAATCCATCCTCCCCCTCTCCTTCTAGCTCCAGGGGAGCGACACCTGAGATCGCGGAGCCTCAGCTGGGCATAACGTTCACTTGCAGCTTTCGGGTAACACTAGAAAAGATGTCTGGCGCTTTTAATTATTGTCGTAATATCTTGCGAATTAATGGTTGATTCCTAATCTATATCGCCATATATTACGATATAGTACTGGTAAGATTAAAAGTGAGTAATAAATATGAAAATAGAATCTCATAATAGTCCTCAAGTAATTATGGTTGAGCTTGGGTCGCGAATCGCTCATAGGCGTATTGAAATGGGTCTCTCTCAGGCAGAGATTGCCAAGCAAGCCGGTGTGGGGAAAAGAACAGTTGAGCGGATTGAGTCTGGAAAGGATACACAGCTTTCAACTCTCATTCGATTGCTTCGTTGCCTTGAGCTAACCGACCGACTAGATTTGTTGGTTCCAGAAGTAAAAGCTACTCCAATAGAGATGTTAAAACTCCAGCAACAGCCTCCACGACAACGCGCTACCTCCAAGCGCAAAACAGAAACTAAAAAACCATGGAAATGGGGAGATGAATAATGGCAACAATTGCAGAAGTGAAAATGTGGGGTTCAACCATTGGCGCAGTCGCTCTTGAGGAAGGAGAAAAAATAGCATCATTCCAATACGCACCTGATTTTATTCAAAGCGGGATAGAAGTATCACCACTGATGATGCCACTATCCAATAGAGTGTATTCATTTCCAAATCTAGCCCAAGCGAGCTTTCATGGCTTGCCCGGTCTCCTTTGCGATTCTCTACCCGACAAGTTTGGTAATGCCATTATCGACGCATGGCTCGCCAAACAGGGGCGCGATATAAAAACGTTCAATGCAGTTGAGCGTTTGTGTTACACAGGCTCGCGAGGCATGGGAGCATTCGAATTCGTCCCAACAAAAGGCCCCGACCAGAGCAGCGATCATATATTACATGTGGATCGATTAGTCAGATTGGCAAGCGAAATACTAACGCATCAAAACAGTCTAAATACGAGTCTCTCAGAATCTGATGATGAAGCAATGAAAGATATTCTTCGCGTAGGCACATCCGCAGGAGGCGCCCGTGCGAAGGCTGTTATAGCGTGGAATCCCAAAACCAACAAAGTGCGATCTGGCCACACTAAAGCTCCAGAAGGTTTCGAGTATTGGTTGCTCAAATTTGATGGAGTTAGCAATAATGGCGACAAAGAACTAGCAGACCCCGCCGGCTACGGCGCTATCGAATACGCCTATTCTATGATGGCAACAGACTGTGGAATAGAGATGAGTGAATGTCGATTATTTGAAGAAGGCAACCATCGCCACTTCATGACGCGCAGATTCGATCGTCTTGCCAATGGCGACAAACTCCACATGCAATCATTGGCAGCCATCGCACATCTAGATTTCAACCAAGCAGGTGTTCATAGTTACGAGCAGGCATTCGATATAATGCGACGACTAAACCTCTCCGCCGTTGATACTGCGCAGATGTACCGAAGAATGGTATTCAATGTTATTGCGAGAAACCAAGACGATCACGTCAAAAATATCGCATTCTTAATGGACAGACGCGGAAATTGGTCCTTATCACCAGCGTTCGATATAACGTATAGCTACCAGCCGAGCGGAGAATGGACGTCTAGCCACCAGATGAAAATAAATGGAAAACGTGACAACTTCACAATAGATGATTTATTAGAGTCTGGCAAATCCGCCTTACTCAAGCGAACCCAAGCAAAAGAAATCCTCAATAAAATCAAAGCCGTCGTATCCCAGTGGTGCGACTACGCAGACCAAGCAAAAGTAACCCCAGACCATCGAGACAAGATTCAAAAAACTCTTAGACTAGACTTCTCATAAACAGAGCAACGCTAACGCAACCGGCGCAAACGAAACGGAATTGAACAACTTATTTCATAAGAAACGCTAGTAAAGCAGCACTACACAGTCACGAATAAACCGAAAACGGGTGGCTGTCCCCCCAATTTCATAAAATACGAGGTACTCCAGAGCCTAAATATTCTGCTTAAAGACTCATTTCAATGGAAGTGTTAATGATCTCTGCTAATATGCTTGCCTCACTATGTTTCCTATACTCATCACCAAAGATACATTTTGGTTCAATAGTAGAATCAACCTCATTTGCGCAACGAAGTAAACCAGCTGTAATAGGAATTCTCTTAAGGTGATCTTTCTCATCAATAACTACAGCAACATCAATGTCGCTATCTTCTCGATTAGTTCCGCGTGCATAAGAGCCATAAAGCAATATCTTCTCTATTGGATATAGTTTTTTTGCAAGCACAGTAAATCTATTTATTTTAAGCTTTATATCATTTGAGACTTGAGCCATTCTAAGAACTCCTGTGAAAACTCAAACATATCATTAGCCTGTTCAAGTGAGATTGATTTTGACAATTCTGCATAATCCTCAGAATATCGAGATGCAATATAGTATGAATTCAACAATTCTATATCTTCTTGATATTTTTCATTAATTACAGAATAAAATGAAAGCTCCTCACAAAGCCTTACCAAACTGTGCGTATAAGGAGGAGTCTTACCTTTTTCTTTAACAAAACAAGCTTTCAATAATTTCTCGATCGCTTGCTGGCACATAAATGCAACGTAAAGAAATCTTTTTGAGTCTAACATGACCTGCGCAGACTCAATGTCATAATCGGATAGAGAAACCCAATTTTGAATTACCTTTTCGTTATCCATTTTCTGATTCCAGTAAACTTCAGTTTCTTTCAGCTTAAGACCAATCTACCCTAAAAAACAAGTCACTTCAAGCCTCTTTAAATAAAAACAGGCCCTAGCTACCATCTACTCCTCTCACGTTAATATAGTTAAGAATTCAGTTGTTAGTGGTTACGAGTAAAACAGGGACTGGTATGTTCGGCCAAAGGCCGGTTGCAGGTGTCCCTGCTTTACCTAATTTTATTTTAATTTCAAATTAACTCACACGAAGCCGCGAAGCCGCAAAATTCAAAACCCTCAACTTCAACTGCTTTAACGCTAAGGGAACGCAAATGACGCAAAAGAAGAGGGCGGCTGGTTTCTGGTAACACCAGTAAGGGTGTCTGACACCTTAAGTTATTAAAATGTTTCTTTGATTAATCTATTGGTCTGACCAACCATGTACAGCGGTAAAGATAACAGGCTAAATGGTCTTGGTTTATGAGATGCTACCGCTGTAACTGTATCTAGTAGTGATGGGATGTTGGCATTAAAACGCAATGCAAAGTCGCGTTCTTTTTCTAGCATGAAAACATGCAGTGATTTAAGTCGGCCTGTAGTTCCAGCTTTGACTTCTACAGGGATAATTCTTGATCCATGTTGAATAATGTAATCCACTTCGCTGTTTGTTCCTGCTTTTTGCCGCACCCAAAAATAGAGTTCTGGTCGTTGATACGATGGTTCATTGTAAAGTAAATGTTGACCAATGAATTGCTCACAGATTGCACCGGAGTTCACCATAAGCAAATCTTTCGATTCAAGAATCTCTGTCATATCCAATCGACATGCCCTGCAGAGCAGGCCGACATCCAAAAACAGTATCTTGAAATCTCGCTCTTTAATTTCGCCTCCCAGCGGAATGCTGTTAGCGTGTGTATGCGTGATGCGGGTTACTAGTTTTGCCAGTTCCAATTTTTCGATTGCGCCAGCGAGTTTCACGCTACGCTCATCTGGGTCGATATTAACATACTTAATTTTTTTACCAACCTGCAGAGGAATACGAGAAAAGACCTTGCGCAAGAGTGTATGGTCTACTCTTGTGGCGTATTTACTAAAATCATCCTGATATGTCGCTAGTATGCCCTCCTGAACTCGCGCAACATCAAGATAGCTACCACTATCAAGATAAGCCTGAATACTACCGGGCATGCCTCCAATAACAATGTACTTGCGGAAGTCTTCCATAAGAGAGTTATGCAAGGCTTCATTGAAACCTTCATTCAATGAGAATCCTTTTAACCGCTCAAGTTTAATCTCATTATTGGTAGCCAGAAGAAATTCCTCAAAACTCATAGGTCCAAGATGCAGATACTCAATTCGACCAACTGGCATGGAGAACTCATGGTCGTGCAATACAAAATCGAGTAGTGAACCAGCAGCGATAATATGCAGATCCGGCATCAGCTCATAAAAATATCGTAGTGAAGCTAGTGCTTTTGGCCCCGCCTGTATCTCGTCGAGAAATAGCAATGTCTTGCCACCAACGATACGCTGGTTATATTGAGCTTCTAAAAACGCTATTGTGTTTACTGGGTTTTTCTGATCAAACAAATCTTGCGCCCACAGCTCAGTCTCGAAGTTGATCTCAATAATGTTCTCAAAACATTCCCGCCCAAACATCCGTACAAGGTACGATTTGCCAACTTGCCTAGCCCCCCTGAGAATGAGGGGTTTATGGTCTGGGCGATTTTTCCACTCTTTTAATGTATGGATTGCTTGTCTTTGCATTTCTTACCTATTGGAATAACATGTTCTATGTGATTTATACCTATTAAAATAACACGATTGTTGCGTTATTCAGGTATAGTTTCGACAAATTAGCCCATTTTCTTTAGTAAAACAGGGACTGGTATGTTCGGCCAAAGGCCGGTTGCAGGTGTCCCTGCTTTACCTAGTTTTATTTTAATTTCAAATTAACTCACACGAAGCCGCGAAGCCGCAAAATTCAAAACCCTCAACTTCAACTGCTTTAACGCTAAGGGAACGCAAATGACGCAAACGCAAGGAATAGAACAGCTTATTCTATATCAAAGCAGTTTACCTATTTTAACGCAAAATTTAACGCAAATTACTTACTCTGGTCGATGTAAGCTTGTTAATAGTTGTAAATAAGCTATATTTGTGGCTGCGCACGCTGATAAGCGTGCGGTGTATGTTTTTTTGGTGCTTTAAAGGAAGAAAAAATGAAGATATTAGTGACAGGTACAGCTGGTTTTATTGGTTATCATCTTGTTAAACGTCTGCTT
>WGDE01000073.1 GCA_015493385.1 Phycisphaerae bacterium | reverse complement strand
TTCCCTGATTATCTGTTTTAGACTTCATAACATGCCCTTATATTGCAAGGTTTTAGAGTGTTTTATCCATTTGCTTGCAATTATAACACATATTAAATAAATGTAAACCTCTTTAACATAAGAACTTAAGTAATTTTTCAGGGGCGACTAAATTAGCAATCGATTCTTGCCCTTAATAAAAAAAGGCCCACCTCTCTTGAAACTAAAAGATGTGAGCCTTTTTAAATTAATATTCTAGGATTCCCTTTATTTCCCCAATAAAATCATTCTATTATCCTTCTTAGATAGCCATGTTGAAATGTCAAAGAGTTCATCATAATCGCTAGCCGGAATTATTGATGGCTTAAGATTTACCTTATATACAATCCTAAGCTTTGTAGCGCCTAGCCTCTGCGAACTTATCTCGATGGTGCCAGACTCACCTGGAATTTCCTTAACCTGAGATTCTGGACAAAGTAATATACTCTTGTATGATTGTGGAAGTTCTATATCCATCTGCGCTGTGTAGTTCAGGAAGCTAGGATTGTAATAAGGCGTCTCTCTCTTATCTGATTTCAAACCAAATATACGCCCAAGAGCTTCTGGTAAAGTTATGTACATATACTCACCATCTATAACGGCAAATCTATCGATATTGACAGCGTAGCTAACCAGACCTGGATAAACTGAAAAATCGCTCTTAAGTTCGGACGAGGCCAATGCAGACTGTGATAGTTCTGCTACCATCTCTTGATAATACCTATTCTTTTGTTCTGGAGGCATCTCGGAATACTTTCTGTTATCCATCTCAAATGAGAGTCCAAAATCATAAGAGCTAACCTTTATATTTGCACTTGCATCTTCATTTATAGTTATATCATATTTACTATCAATGTGAGTTTGGTTTTGCTTATCAAGTTCCAGAGATTCAATCTTAGCATCTTTTAAAGAAAGAATCTGATAGCCTCTTGATGGCGTAGTCCCAAGTTTTGCATATTGATTTGTGTCGTTTAGATAAAACTCACCAGACTTGCAATTTACCCTCACAAGAACAATAGAGAATGTACCCCTGCTAGGATATCTTCTGTTGATAGCTTCAAGCGAGTCAATACGCGAATCTCTAGAAGCAAGGACAACATCACAATCTACACCGATAGCCTTTAGCATTGTGTAGAGCAAAATAGCCCTATCTGTTGTGTTGCCGTAAGCGTCTTGCAAAGTCGTATCCGCGTTGCTTATCGCGCTAAGCGGTAGAGAGTCGAACGAAACAGAAACGTTCCTGATATTCTTTGAAACATAATCCCTTATCGCAACAATCTTATCGCGTTCTAGACCAATGTGCTCTGTCAAATCTTTAGCTTTTCTGATGGATAAATTCTGTTTACTAGATGCATCTTCTATTTTTTGCATGATAGTCTTGCAATATTCTCTCCAGTCCCCACTGCTCATTCTCGCGACAGCTACGTATGAACTCAGCGGAGCCATAGAGACTTCACGCTTTAGAGGAGCTTGATTTTTAAATTCAACCGTCTCAACTATTCTGTCGTCTACTACTTCTTTAGTCTCGACAAATTCATCCCCACGCCCATCAAAGCTAAACCCGTCTGGATCAACAACACTTTTAATCTTTTGCTCAAGTTTTTTAGGGTAGCTAATCTGCAAAGTTTCTTTGTCTAGCGCATCATACGATGCAAAAACTTCCTGCATATCAAAGAACGCTCTGTCCTTAAAAACCATCTCATATTCATACTCAATAACACTGCCAATCTCAACACCCGGCAGTGATGCAACCAGAGTTTTGGAAGCTGGATATCTTGGCGCAGACCCGCTCCAAGATGCATCCATAACGTTAATCTCTTGGTCGCTAATCTCTTTAACGCTATTACCATTTATAACTTTAGCACTCACTAAACGTATAGACTCCCAAGCTGGGTTATAATTAAATTTAAGCTCTCCTGAATCTTTCTTACCCTTGTACGTTAGAATCTCCTTAACAACTTTAACTGAGAGTTTCCAATTGTTTTCATCTTCAAGGCTATAGCTCTTATCAATAGAGCGATACGCAACATCTGCCTGTTTGCGTTTAATGAGATAACTACCGCTATCAATAATAGCCATCTTGCGTTGATTAAATTCAATATCTTTTAGTGTTTGCTTTAGTTGTTTGTATTCGTCAGGTTCGAATCTAACAACCTTTATAACAAATTCTCCGCTACCCTTTATAGTTGAGCCATCTTTGACAAACTCTCTTTTCCAAGTGATTGTATCATTGTTAATCTCATTACAATGAGGCAACGATACAACATCTCCAAGCTTTGGATCTAGTTGAATATCGATGTCTTCTTTTACCCCGCATGTATAACGAGTCTCAAGAGGGAAGCGTCTTTCCTGCAAGCCTGTTTTTCCAAGCACAAAGTTTACAATGCCAACTCTATTGCCAATCATAAATAGCGGTAAAAGAGAATCACCCTCCCCGCCAATAACAATATTGCCTGCCTCGTACTTGATATCGACTTGAATTTTCTTTTCCGTATTGAGCATATCGTTTGGAAGAAGTGTAAAAGATTTCAACTTTGCGCCTGGAATAATCTTAGAGACTAACGACTCAAAATATTCCCTTCTTTGCGCTTGAGATATTCTGGCGAAATATCCACGATATGCATTATCATTTATTCCATTGAAAACAATTTTGCTTTCCGCAGAATAAACACCCTCAGAATCAATCTGCGCGTTGGTTGTTATTGTAAGCATGTTCTTCTGCGCAGGAACAATTGGAGAGACTCTCAGATCTTCACCCTCTGGAGTTGCAACAAGATAGCTACAATCGTTTAGATACGATGGCAAGAGAGATTTAGTGCTCTCATCGGTTGAGTCCATGAGCATAAACGAACCATCGTCATTTCTAATCGCACTGATTGCATGATTAAAGTATGGCTGCGCAACCTCTGGATCTTTCTTTGGCCCTGAATATATCAAGACCGGATACGCATCAAAGCCAGCCTCTCTAAGCATCGCGACAAGAAGAGCTGCCTTGTCTCGGCA
>WGDE01000072.1 GCA_015493385.1 Phycisphaerae bacterium | reverse complement strand
TTCCCTGATTATCTGTTTTAGACTTCATAACATGCCCTTATATTGCAAGGTTTTAGAGTGTTTTATCCATTTGCTTGCAATTATAACACATATTAAATAAATGTAAACCTCTTTAACATAAGAACTTAAGTAATTTTTCAGGGGCGACTAAGTATCCCCTTAAATCTATTATCGTTTTATGATAATAGATTACATCACTCTTTTAAATGTTTTTTTGAGCAAAAGCATTTAAATCCCTCGCAGCTTATCTCACCAAAAGAAAAGTCCTCCCAAAACGCGAAGCCTTCCTGGGAGCGCGGAGCCTTCCTGGGAGCGCGGAGCCCCAGCTCCGCACCTATTCCATTTCATAGAAATGGATGCATGCGGTGGCAACCGCAATGCCAAAGCTAAAAAGCTATTTGATGCAAACTATTTTTAGAAAAATAATCTTTCATCCATGAGATACTCTATTTGATAATAAGGCGTAATGTTCTTATTGAGTGGTTTATTGCAAAGCGATTTGTAGGCTCTATTTTGCTCGCTAAGGCGATTTTTAAGTTGGGATGTTTTATTCACTAACCATGCGGAGCTGGGGCTCCGCGCTCCCAGGAGTTCCACTTCATAAGAAATGGATGCATGCGGTGGCAACCGCAATGCCAGTGTTAAAGAACGATTTGGCATGAGCTATTTGTAGGCTCTATCTCGATTGTCTGGCTCATTCAAAACAAAAAAAGCCAAGCCTCAAAATTGAGAGCTTGGCTTTTTTGTTTTGCCTACTTACTTCTTCTTTTTAAATGCGTTGCTGTAGCCACCCTCTGTTTTTTGGTGGGTATCGCCCTCTAGCAAGTCTTGGTAATTCGATACTACCTTTGCAAACACATCAGCATACTCTTTGATGATTTCTGGCTTGTAATGTTTGAACCATGGAATCATGCAAACCTTATCATTAATGTTAGCACCGACTGGGAAATCTTCGTCAGACTGATTCTCAATTGTTACGCCCTCTGGTAAGTTTGCAACTCTTGTTGGTTTGCCATGTCCGTACACATCCATATCAGTCATAAGAATATGATCGTGAAGTGGCTTATTACAGCCAGGGAAGCATTCAACGCCTTCTGCCTTCACCGCTTCAACAAATCTCTGAACACTGAGCCCACCAAGCTCTTGTGAGTTGTAGTGCATCAATGGGAGATACCACCCACCCTTATTGCTTCCGCTATCTTTAGCAGGACGCACTGGAGTGAGACCAGGAATTTCGTCTAGGAGATCGCAGAAGTATGTCATAGCCTTGTCAATTTCAGCAAACTGCTCTCTGTACATTGTTAGCTGTACACGTCCAAAAGCACTTGTTAGCTGGTGCATACGATATTTGTATCCGCCTGATGGCAAGCCTGTATATTTCTTGAGATGCTCTAATTCAATCTTAGGGTGTCTTGAGTAGTGGCCAAACAGTAGCGCCCTCTCATAAACCTCTTGGTCGTTAGTGAACATTATTCCGCCCTCACCAATCGCGAAAGACTTACCTGTCATTAGTGAGAATCCAGAAGCATCGCCAATAGTTCCTGTCTCTTTACCTTTATACAAGGTTGTGTGCGAGTGTGAACAATCTTCAAACACTTTCACGCCGTGCTTTTTAGCGACTGCCATAATAGCGTCCATATCAGCTGGCATACCGCAATAGTGAACAACTACAATCGCCTTAGTTCTTGGAGTTATTCTCTTCTCAATATCTTCTGCACTAACACAGAGAGTATCTGGTTCGATATCTGCAAAGACTGGTGTAGCGCCAAGCGAATAAACCTGAAGAATAGATGCCCAGTACGTGATAGTCGGGCAAATCACTTCGTCCCCAACACCAACACCAAGTCCATAAAGACCGCAGTGAATAGCCGCTGTACCTGTGTTACAGGCAAGAGCATAATCCATACCGATATCTTTAGCATACTCGTCTTCAAATTTCATAGTAACGTCAGTACCGCTCATATTGCCTGCGCGGAGTACTTCTAATACTGCTTCTTCGTGTGCTTTAGTAACAATAGGCCACTTAAAGAGGCTTTTGTGATCATCTTTTATTTTCTTATCGCCACCAAGAATTGCTAGTTCACTCATTTTGTTTATCCTTTTTATAAATTTCTAATTTGCAAAAAACTTTTTTGCTTCTTCAATATCAAGAGGTAATGCTATTTCTTTACCAGTCGCAGCGGACATCTGCGCCGCCCAACCGATCTGCGCGATTATAGAAGAATTGCCAAAGCTAAGGAATGACTTCTTGTTTTCCTTAACACAGACAATAAAATGCTCGATGCAGCTATCCAATCTTGCATTAGCAGCTTCACCTGTATCGGAGAGGATTTTATCTTCTGACCAAATCAGATTCTCAAAACCATCAGCCTTACATTTTTCTTCATTCAATGGCCAAACCCACTCGCCTTTTGTAGCCTCATTACAGAATCTCACCTTGTTCTTTGCTTGCGGTTGCTGATTCTCAAATACAAAACCACCCTTTGTTCCTGATACACTGTGATACAGGTCAAAGCCCTTGGCTGTTTCGATATCACCAAAACAGAAACCTGTTGCTCCGTTATCGAACTTGATTACGATATTGTGAATTGGAGGACTTTCGAATCCTTTTAGCTGAGACTCCAACTCTGTCGCATAAACAGCCACCGGTTTAGCTTGTGGGCTCATAATATGGACTATAGCAGAAAGTGAGTGCACAGTTCCCATTCCAATAGAGTCGCCCATAATCTCTTTGCTGAGTTTCCATTTTGCCGGGCCAGCTACATTAATTGGGTAGCGATAGTTAATTTGAATCTGTGTAATCTTTCCAAGTTCATCTCTAGCTATCATGCCTTTAATGTCATTTTGCATTGGATCAAAACACATTAGATAATTGACGTATGTCTTTAATGCTGGGTTCTTTCCTTCCAACTCAATCTGTGTGCAATAATCATCAAATGTTGTAGCGCAAGGCTTCTCACAGAAAACATGCTTTCCCGCTTCCATCGCCTGAATAGATTGCTCACCGTGGAAACCGTTCGGGCTCACAAGCCACACAGCATCAATGTTAGGGTTATCAATAATTTTCTGATAACTATCGACAAGAATGCTCTCGTCAAGTGAGAGCTCTTTTAACACTTCTTTACCGCGTTCAACGTTTACTTCGAAAAGCATCTCGATCTGCGCATCACTTCTTGCGGCAATCTTTGCCATCTGAGCGCTGCCCATTCCGCCAGCTCCAACAAACCCAATCTTTACTTTATCCATTTTATTCTTTCCTTTTATTTTTTTAATTGCTCAGCGCTCAAC
>WGDE01000071.1 GCA_015493385.1 Phycisphaerae bacterium | reverse complement strand
TCTAGCATAACGCCGTCAACATCGTAGTTCTGGCACACCTCTTGAACATAGGCGAATGCAAGGTCTCTAATCTCTTGGTGTGTGTAGTCCACACCTGTCCAAGACGCAGCTCCAAGAGCTGGAGGATTCGCTGCTGAGCCTAGTAACCATTCAGGGTGCTCAGTAATAAGAGGTTCGCGCAGTTGTGTGTATGCACTGTTGTGTGTGTCATTCATACGCATAGACCAAACAGGTTCTATGCCGTTATCTCTACAAAAATCTACTACCATTTCAAGAGAATCTGTGTTGTAATCATCGATATAGTGTCTTGTTTGGTTATGACTAAAATCAATCGGCATAGTGTCAGTTCTATCGAATACTGTACCGATTTGTGTATTGTGAGTAAAGTAACCAAAGCCTGAACTCCATGTACAGTAAACGAGAGTGTCTGTTTGTGTGCCAATTAGTCCTGTAAGACGACAGTCTTTGAAATCTTTCACATCGATGTCGCCATCACCATCACCGTCTACGATAAAGTAAGGCATATCAGCACCATCGTTATCGTGGATAACGCGGCGTTTCTTATTTCTAGCGGCTTCTCTTGCGGCATCATACCAATCTACATCTGTAACATTAACTGTAACTACTGCAGAAGCCTCCCCGCCGTAACCATCACTTATTGTGTATGAGAAGTTAGTTGTACCGGTCCAATCAGTTTCAGGAGTGAATGTAACATCACTAGCAGTATGAGTAACAGAACCGTGAAGAGGTGAAGTAACTGAGATGATGCTTAAAACATCGCCAGCATCAGCATCACTATCATTTATCAATACATCTATTGCTTGTGTGGTGTTCTTTGCGATATCCGCAGAATCTGCATTTGCAACAGGAGCAGTATTGTTATCAACTTGCCAATTATTAGCCAATATTGCTAAATCAAGTGCATTAACACCATCAGTGCCATTAAAGTCAGCACAATCTGGAGTAGGGCAACCAGGACCGTTTAGCCACTGTGAGGCAAAAATGCTGAGATCGTCAAAGTCGACATCGTGGTCACCATCTAGGTTACCAACCAAACTTGGTGTGTTTTTATAAGTTGTAAAACTCCAAACGTCTCCAGGCCATTGAGCTACACCGTTGCTATCGACAGCATCAACACGCCAGTAGTATGTTGCGCCATAGCCAAGGTCTGGGTCGTAGCTACTTGGGCTTGAGGTAGGGATATTGGTTTTGTAAAGATCTGAGTTTCTATCAGCTGCAGCAACCTGCGATGCATCTGTACCGATATAAATATCATGTGAAGCAGCAAGGTCTCCGTTAGTCCAACTCAAGATTTGAGAAACATTAACTGCTGATGCAGCGTCAGCTGGCGCTGGGTTAGTTGCTTTTGTTACAGGTTCATTAACTGTAGTGAAACTCCAAACGTCTCCTTGCCATTGAAGCGTATCCGATGCGTCGACAGTATCGACTCTCCAGTAGTAGGTTGTAGAATAATCAAGGTCTGGGGTAAATTCGCTTGGCTCACTAATTAGAACATTGCCTTGGTAAAGAGCAGAGCTTCTATCAGCCGCAGCAACTTGCGCTGCGTCTGTACCAAAATAAATGTCGTGTGAAGATGCGCTTAGGCCATTCGTCCAGCTTAAGATTGTATCGATACTAACGTCAGCAGACGCGTCGATTGGTGACGGGGCAGTTGCTTTTTCAATAGGGTCGGAGCCTAGCTGAGAGCCCGCAACCATAGAATCAACTCGGGTCTGTATTTCTGCAGCAGTAAGAACATAGTTATCTATTGAGAATTCATCGAAGAAATACTGGTCAGTGGCACCTGATATATATCCTCCGAATTTAATGCTTCCATTTTTAGCATCCCATCCACTAACCGTAATGCTAAGTGTGGTAGTTGCGAGTAGGCTACCTGAGCTACTGTACTGACGCAGAGTACATTGCTGATTGTCTAGGTCTACAGTTAACGCAAAATAAACCCAGCTTGAAAGAATGTAGCCAGTGCTTACTGTAGAATCAGCGCTTTTAATCGATCCGTTTTCTGAGAATCTAACTCTAGCCTTGCCAGCCGCGCCAGAGCCATACCATACTTCTGCATAGTCAGTTGAAGTTCCGACACTAAAGAGTTTAGTTGCTCCGTAGGTGCCACCGCTACTTACAGTAAACTTATGCCAACAACCTACAGTTATACCACCGCTTGTTGGGCTGGTGTAATCTACATTTCCTGTGGCACTGTATGAAAGATCATCGCCAGTGCTACTGGTAAAAGACAATGCACCATTTGTTGGAGTAGAGCCGCTGAAGAAACCAGTGGCGTGAGTTGCACTACTACCTACAGTAGCGCTGCCGCTACCGTCCGCTGCATCTCCGTTAGCTTCATTAATATTCCAGCTCGCGCTGTCATTGAAGTGCGATAGGAACGTCATCTTGTTGTCTGCTAGGACAGAAGTCGCAAAGCAGAGAGTGAAAACAACTAAAATTAAATTCTTCAATTTGGACATATTCTCGCCTTTATCTTAATAAAAAATCAATTTCACAAATTAAAACCTACTTAGTTACTACTTAGGTATAGTATTTTATTAATGATTTGTTCTCTCAAATCATATAGATCACCTTCATAATCGAGATTTGCAATCCAAGCGTCGAGAGCACTAACATCTTCTCCGTTCGCTTCTTTTTGATTGCGAATGTTAAGAAGCGTACTTAGATATCTGGTATCATTAATGGCAGTTCTATATCCTTCCCACTCGATTGTTCCAATAACTCCATCATGAGTAGGGTATGTGAAAGTCTCTTCGCGTCTAGCGGATTCTGTTGTTTTTGTGTCAAAATCATTCCACATTACACCATACTCTTTTTGGTATGCATAGTCCATTGCTCCGTCAACGCCCATAAGTTGCGCACGGATACCGTAATTTCTCCTATATACCTCTGGGTTTTCAATGCCAGTTTGAGGATCGGAATAGATAAAGAATTTCTGACCAGCACTGTGCCAATTATTAATTTGCTCCTCAACATTCGGACCATGAGTGCCGTTTCCATATATTGCAACATCAAGATAATTACCTACATAATCAAATGAGTTCTGGTATACAGCACAGATTGTCTTTGCGCCAACAGAGTGCACTTCATTAATTGTAATCTGAATCAGTGATGCGAGTGATGGACCATCTGCTTCGTCAAGACTGTATAGGTGCAGACCATGAGGGTCGTATCCATAACTAGATAGAACATCCTGCCACTGCATAACCTTCTCTTTTGTTGTGTACGATCTTAATAGCAATCCAAGTGAGTAGAATTTGTCTTTAGGGAAACCAATGTCATTTTTGATTTCAAGAAGATCCTTCACAACGTTATGATCAACCTCGTAGTGAGCTGGGTAGTAAACACCATGGTTGTACATATCTTGCAATTCTATTCTTGATTGAGCGTGAGTCTTTTCATGGCAAGTCAAAGGCAAGACTGATGAGTCTGAAACATCACGCATTAGGCCATGATAGTATAGCCCGTATTCAAGCCTTGAAGGTGCAAGATTAAATGGTAATACTTCAATTTGCAGTGGAATACTTCTAACTACATTGCCACCTTGTTTAATTTTTAATGTAGAAGTATATGTACCCGCTGGTGTTGCCTCTGGTACGTGAATAATTGACCATAGCAATTTATATGTTGAGTTTAGCTCAAATGGTTGCAGTGACTTGCTGTCAGCGATATTTATATCTCGTGGATATGGGAACGTAGGATCCTGTGTACTATAGACAGTCGAGATGTTAATATAGCGACCATTAGTTCCGTCAGCGTCTGTTACCCATAGTTCATTGTCGCCATCTGGCAAGCCATTTGATTCATTTGCATGGTGAGTAACTCTTACTAGATTCTCATTTTTTAGTAATAACTCTTGAGTTAAGAATCTCTTCGATCCACCTTCTTTCCTAGAATCATATCGACCAGCCTGATACCATATCTTTGCGATATAGGAATCTAGATTGTCCGCTGCAAATGTATGCGAGCCATCTGTAAAGTCGGTGTTCTCAAATGTAAGAGTTGCATTGTAGCCAGGAGCAGGATCAAGAAGAATAGCTATTGATTTGTACTCACCAGCCGCCATTCTTAGATTGTAAGATGTCAGCTCTGGATAATCCATTGGGAATGTGTAGCCGTCAAGATAACCAAACTTCATTGCTGGAACCTTATACATCTCGAAATCAGCAGCAGGAGAATTGATACTTTTTATTAAATCATCAACCGTAGCTTTGTATCTAGCAAGATAGTCACGAGTGTTTCTCATTAATTCATGCCACACCCAAGAACCGCTTCCTGTCTTATAGGTGTTCTCTGAAGTCATTGTAGATATATTGCTTGAAATTTGTGTTCTGTAGAAGTTAAGCTTGTTGTGTTGATACGTCTGTTTCTCTGAAGCGTTCGCCGGTAGAGTTGGAAGAGGTGTCAATGCGGCAAACTGGGCATTTATCTGATCAATGTCGTTCTGTACTCTGTTGTGGTATGCATGCCAAGCTGGATAGCTATATCCGGCAATATAAGTGTTGTTCCACTGAGTAGGGTTCATCTGTGTGCCTGTTAGGCTGTAATTATCAACATGTATTTCAATGTGTTGACTTCCTGTTCCGACGAGGCGTATCATGAGACAACTTAGTTTTAAGCCAATGTCGTCGATTTTGAGGTCATATGCATTTCCGTCGAAATAATCAGATGAATTGCTCTTATAGCCTGCAAATGTATAAGGCGCATCAACCTTAAAGGTCCTTGATAGGTCGCGAAGGTTCACGTGATACCACTGGTCAGCATAAGGTATAACAGGACCAATGAGAACTTTCGACATGATCGGATACCCGTAGATATCTGAACTAATTGTGGTTATCGCTCTAGCGGCATCGTTTAGTTTAATATCAAACGATGCTGATAGTCTGCCTTGGAGGTTTGTTGTTCCTGCTGGTAGCGGTAGGGCAAAATAGTAATACCATCTTGTAGATGAGCTTATGTTCTTGATATCCGCATCAATATAGAATGACTTTGCACTACCATCTGGGGTATCTGAATCTGCTCCAAAGTGATTGAAATCTATTTGAGAACTGCTCAATCCAGTTGCATATTTATGAATTGGAGAAGAGCTAGACAAAGGATCATAATTGCTTGCTGCATTTTCATAATTATCTTGGATATTAACAGTATCCAAGTTTGTAACCATTACTGTTCTAGTAACTTGCGCGGCGGCATTCCCTGCATCATCGGAGACGTTGTATGTTACATAATAATTGCCTGACACTGAAGTGTTGACATTTGACGCGTCTATGACGATATCAGCAGTGATATCATCTGCATCTGGATAATCGATAGCGGTTGCCCCTAGTTCGCTATAACTACCACCGACGGGTATAATTTGCGGGTTAGAGCCAACGAGCGTGATAACTGGTGGCTCATCATCAGAAACTGCTGGAACAACACTTACAGTTCTTGTGATCTCTGGCGCAGCATTACCACCAGAGTCAGTAACGTTATATCTCACGATATAGCTACCAAGAACCGACGTGTCAACAGGATTATCAACCACGATAGAGGCTGTAATGTCGCCATCAATAGCATCGCTTGCGGTTGCACCTTGGTCTGTATAAGTCTCATTTTGAGTTACGCTAACAGCGGTATTTCCTACAAGAGTTATTGTAGGAGGTTCGTCCAATAGCCAATTAGAGGTTAGTATGGCGAGGTCTTCGTAATCAACGCCGCCTGTTCCATTAAAGTCAGCACAGTCTGGAGTAGGGCAACCAGGGCCATTTAGCCACTGTGAAGCAAAAATGTTAAGGTCATCAATATCAACTTTAAGGTCGCCGTTGAGATCACCTAAGACATCAGGGACAGTTTTTCCAGTAGTAAAACCCCAAACATTGCCAGCACATTGAGCAACACCATTGCTGTCTACCGGATCGACGCGCCAATAGTACGTTGCACCATAGCCAAGTTCTGGGTTGTAAGTGCTAGGGCTAGCAACAGGAATATTAGTTTGATAAAGGGGAGAGTTTCTATCGGCAGCAATTACCGCGTCGCGGTCTGTGCCAAAGTAAATGTCGTGTGAAGCTGCAATCTCGCCGTTAGTCCAGCTTAAAATTTGATCAACACCAACTTCAAGTGCGCCATCAATTGGCGTTGGGCTTGTTGCCTTGACAACAGGCTCATATACTCCAGGGGCGTATGCGCCATCACCTGTAAAGCGTATGTAGTCAATATAGAAAAGACCATGATTAGAACCACTAAGAGCTCCAAATGTGTATTTAGTTTCTGTTACGCTAAGGGACCCATTGTGACTGGCAATAAAATTGTTGTCTACCCAGAAACTGTAGCTTGAAGAGTTTGAATCTTGAGCAATGCGTAGAGTGTGAAAATCACTAGTTAAGTCTTCTGAAATGAGAGTTCCAACACCGTAGAGGTAGATTTCTGAGCCCTTGAATCTTATGAGTTGTTTTTTGTCATCAGGGTCGTTTTGAATACTTGCAATTGACAAATTGATATGGTAGTCATCTGGGTTATCTGTACCAACTTTAAATCTAATCTCATAAGTCCAGCCATTTGTGTTGCTTGTGGCTGTTACCCAGTCATCTCCTATATAATATTTGTAGGGAACTGAGTCAAACGTTGCGATATCGCCATCAGTTGTAACTGTTGCTCCATTTGCTGCAGTATAGCCAGAGAGTATCGTGCTGTCGCCTTCATATTTGTAGTTAAAGTTGCTCGACTCAAGTTGATTTGTGATATCGGCATAGGCAGAGCCAATAAGGCAAAACATGATTGATATCATAATTATCTTCTTCATACAGCGGAACCTTTCTAGACTATTAATTTAACTGTTGTTACAGAATCAAAACAATCAATACAGAACTACCCTCGATCCATTAAATAAGAATTGCTACTTTTATGAATCTAATCTTTTACACATATTACGTATATTTGACGCGTTTGTTTTGATAGTACTCTTTTTCCACCCTAAGTAGGGAAGCTTAAGAAATGTCATGAATATGACATTATCTACCAGCAGATGTCCGATAATCAAAAGATTGATTGTACTATAACGGCCTAATAAAAACAACCAGATTACCTATTTTACAACGCTACTTAGCTAGATAACCCATTTATCAATGTCCAAACCAAATATTGAGTTTATATTTTTTAATGTTTTTTATTTAGACCATACCCATTCATAGCCTAAAATTACGTATTTACACTTCTAAATAACGGACATTTTACCGCTTGGATTAACCAGAAGTTGTGTTTTTACTGCTCTAACTCGTGTATTTGTTTGCCAAGTGCGTCGTCTGGTCTTCTTGATGGGCTTGTCATTGTAACAATAGGACTTTTCTCTATAACTCGCATCGACTTCCATTTTCCTCTTTTAAATCGCAAAAAGAAAACAGCACTCGATACAATTGCAAAAACAGGCAATGTTGACCATACATAGTATATATTTGGGATAAATTTTAGTATAAGCATTGACGGAATTGCAACGCAGCACCAGTCAACGCATACACTTGCAACCATTACAAATTTAGTGTCCCCAGCCCCCTTTATTGCGGCTGAGTATGTCATAGAACCAGCCGCAAAGAGATTGTGGATTGCTACGAGTATGAATAAATTTATTGCGATAGGCTTTAAAATGGCAAACTTTTCAGCATTTGCGCCCATCTCAAATGGAAACATCAGAATATTTGGAATGGCTATAAGCAATATTGCTATTACTGTCATATAGGTTAGCATTAGAAAGAAGGCGGAGTGTGTCGTTTTTTCCGCTAACTCACTACGATTTTCTCCAAGTCTTTGACCCACGAGGGTTGTAATTGCAATTCCAACTCCCATCATTGGCATAAACGAGATAGAAATCATTTGTGTTGCGATTGCTGTAGCGTTCATCTCAATCAAGCCTAGTCTACCAGCTACAGTGAGAAAGATGGTCCAGTTTATCATTACTAGTGCAAATTCAATCCCGCTTGGCAGACCAAATCTAATCATTCTCTTGAATAGTTCGATATCTGGTTTTGCGCCTATTATTGTGGAGAATTTTTTTCGATATTTTGCATTAAAGAAAACAATTACATAGAGAATCATAGCAAATGTTGTGGCAATCACTGTTGCCCATCCAGCGCCGGTAACGCCCATCTTGGGCAGTCCGAATTTGCCAAATATCATTATATAGTCTAGGACAATGTTAATTATCGTTGTTAGTAGGGTGATGTGCATTACCAGTTTTGTCTTGCCGCGTCCTGTGAAGAAGTTGCTAAGTGCAATCACACAAAGAGCAGGCAGGGCATTGACACAGAGAATATTGAAGTATGTTATCTCATTCTCGCGTATTGCAATGTTGTGGCCAAGCAATTTAAATAGTAGCGGGGAGAATGGAATAAAAGCCAGTATTAAAGCTCCCGCAATCAGAGCCATATATATACCTTGCCAAACGGCATGACCAACTCTATCATATCGACGCGCGCCGCAGTACTGGGCGACGAAGGTATTTGTATATCCGATTAGCCCTTGAAAGAAACTTGTAATCGTAAATGCCGCAACTCCGGCTTGCATTGCTGCGCTGATTGCATTTGTGTCGTACCAGCTCAGAAAGGTTCTATCAACGAAAATCTGCACTGTATTGGCGCTGGTGCTTAGAATTAGCGGGATTGCTATTATAAGAATCTCGTAAATACCGCCTGCGCCAGTTACTGTTTTTTTGAAATTTCTAATCATCGCGGAATAATAGCACAGATACGAGCGCATTCAAAGTAGAAGTTTGATTTAAGGAAACTTCTAATAGTATATCTGGATTAATTCTAGATTTCTTTGTTTTTGCGGCTTATCGCTTTGAGAAGTTGTATCGAGTAATCTTTTTTTTCTTTTTCAAAGAATGATTTTGTATTAGAATTTGCGCCGAGCATTTAAAATTAAGGAAATAAATGGCAAAATCAATAACAATATTGGGTATAGAGACTAGTTGCGACGAAACTGCAGCTTCAATAGTTCGAAACGGCAACGAAGTTCTCTCTAGCGTAGTAGCCTCTCAGATAGAGATTCACCGTCCATTTGGCGGAGTTGTTCCAGAAATTGCTTCACGTGCGCATATGGAAAAGATATACCCTGTTGTAGATAAGGCTATAAAGGACGCGCAGATTGATATTGAGGATATTGATGCTGTAGCTATTGCAAACCAACCGGGGCTTGTTATCTCCTTAATAGTTGGTGTAACAGCGGCAAAAACACTCTCTTTGATGTGGAATAAACCTCTAATTGCGATTAATCACGTACATGCGCATCTTCAATCTGCTATGATTGAGGCTAAAGAGTTGCAATTGCCTGCTGTTGCGTTGATTGTCTCGGGTGGTCACACGAATTTATATGACTGTGAGACTGCTTTGAATCTCAAACTGCTTGGCACTACGATTGACGATGCTGCTGGTGAGGCATTTGATAAGGTTGCAAAAATCCTTGATTTGCCATATCCAGGAGGTCCTAGCATCCAGAAGATGGCAGAGAAGGGCAATCCTAAGGCGATTCGTTTTCCGCGTTCTATGCTTGATAAAGACTCTTTAGACTTTTCGTTTAGCGGAATTAAGACGGCGGTATTATATCACTGTCTTGGTCAAGATATGAAGGGAGAAAATCAAGTTGGCAATATGAGCGAGCAGGAAATTGCTGACATCGCCGCAAGTTTTCAAGCTGCGGTAGTTGAAGTTTTAACTAAAAAGACGGCACTTGCGGCAGAGAAAGTTGGCGCCAAGAGCGTTTTGCTAGGCGGCGGTGTCGCGGCCAATTCCGTTTTACGCGGGAGTTTAGAGGGTATGTGCCGTAGCAAGGGGCTAAAGCTTTTAGTTGCGCCGCTTAAATACTTTACGGATAACGCCGTGATGGTGGCGTCTCTAGCTTACCATAAATACGAAGCTGGCATATTTGCTGATCTTTCATTAGAGGCACTCTCTAGGTCTTGAGGCGTTTTAAGTTGAATCAAAAAGAAATTCAAAATCTCCTAGAAAAAGTTAAATCATCTCAAATCTCGATTGAAGATGCGGCTTCGGCTTTGCGCAGCCTTGATTTTGAGGAGCTTGGTTTTGCCGAGCTAGACCATCACAGAGAGCTTAGGTGCGGTTTTCCAGAGGTTATATATTGCCCCGGTAAAGAGACTGTGCATATCGTAGAGATATTTAGATCGCTTGCGGCTAAGGGTAAAAACGTTTTAGCCACCCGAGCAGAAGAGAGTGTTTATAAGGCAATTATGGATACAAAAGAGTTTCCAAATGCTAAATACGAACCACTTGGTAGAACTGTAACTCTAAAGCAGGGCGATTCTACTTCTATCTCCAAAGAGGTTATTACGATAATTACAGCTGGTACGGCAGATTTATCAGTTGCGATGGAAGCGCAGGCAACTGCCAATATTATGGGCCAAGAGACTCGGCTTATTTGTGATGTTGGAGTTGCTGGAATACATCGGCTTTTAGATAAGATTGAATTGTTGCAATCTTCCAATGTGATTATTGTAATTGCTGGAATGGAGGGCGCTCTTGCTAGTGTAGTTGGCGGTCTTGTTAGATGTCCGGTTATTGCGGTGCCAACTAGCGTTGGCTATGGTGCTAGCTTTGATGGTCTTGCGGCACTATTATCTATGCTTAACTCCTGCGCAGCGGGTGTTAGTGTTGTAAATATTGATAATGGCTTCTCCGCCGGATATAACGCGGCGCTGATAAATAGCAGAACGTGCGATTATTAGAACTTTCCTTATAAAAAAAGCGAGCTGTTTTTAACAGCCCGCCCATGCTTGCACGTAACACACTCCATTACGCTTCAATGCCATCCTTGGCAATTATATTTTTGCTAGTAAGTCTAAAATCCATATTTCAGGATTTTCTTTACAGTAGCCTCAACGTTTTTCATTGAATCAAGCTCTCCTGAATCGAGAAGTTCTCTTGCTTTTGCAACCATAGCTGGGTTGACTTGATCTGATTCAATAGCTTCATTTATAATTGTTTCAATGCGACTTCTAACAGAACTGTTGGTTCTATTTTTGCCAGTTTTTTTGGATTTTGTCTTTTTCTGCAATTTCTTGACGCCGACTAGGCCGTTTGACATTGCTTTATTGATTCGATCGATATTCATCGCGAGTCCCTTGATTGTTAGTTAATGCTAAGGGGAACTTCTAAAAATTTATTTTGCCAGAAAAGCGAACCATTCAGTTTTTCTTGCTACTCAAAAGCAATTATTAGAGCTGCTCCAAGGTTATTCTCGGTTTGAGATGTGATAACTTGAATAGTTTTCATACAAAATAATTCTATAAAAGCAAATGTTCTTCAAAAAAACAACATTGTAAATATTATGGGTCTTTTGTATTATTTGCCGAGAAAAGAAGTATAGAAATCTAGAGAGAAATTCCAAGATATAATTTTTTGTTTAAATATTACATAATCGCTCTTACAATGGGCAAGCTATGATG
>WGDE01000070.1 GCA_015493385.1 Phycisphaerae bacterium | reverse complement strand
TATGAGTAGCCGCGCTTATACCAATTCCCCTAAAGGCAAAGATAATCGATAGATACGCACCGGCTAGCATCCTGAATGCAAATATTATAGGAACTAGCCTCTCACTTCTAACGATATGCCCATCTAGAAAGTAAAAATGGTGGTGAAGGCTAAATAGAAACGATGATATCAATATTGCATACAAAACCGCCATCGACGAACTAAAACCGAGTAAATCTTTAAAGAATATCATTAATAGCCATATCAAGATTAATCTAAAGATAAGCTCCTCATAAATGCCTGCTCCAATACCAGTTACAATCTCTAGAGTGAGGCTATGACCTGATCCTTGAGAGACGCTATCACTGCCTTCTTGGACTGCTAGAGATACTACTTTCTGCGTTTCTTGGGGAAGATTCATCTTCGAATATTGAGCCGGGCTGGCAATACGCCCCAAAAGAAGACCAAACACTATAAGTGGAATCGCCCAACCAAGACACTCAAGCGTCATCGGTAGAAAATCTTTAATTCGGACACGATAGCCACTTCTACTCGTAATTTGCATAGCGATTAGAACAATAATAAATGCCATCGGAGCGCCCATCCAAGCAGACTCACTAGAGAGACCTAGCCACGTTAGAAAATTGTGTATCCAAGCAAACGAAACAACCAAGCCCGGTATCTCATCGAGTGGACGAGTTAGTAGGTCTGGACTCATAAAGAAGACAGCTATTTCGTAAACAACAACAAAGAAGAGCAAGTACGTTATTGCGTAGATTGGGCGTGAAGTCCTTTCGAAATACGAACCTGATTCGCATGGGAAGAAATGACTACCAAAAAGAAAATCCTGTTTATTACTCTCCGATCTTGCCATGCTGGAGAGTTTAATGTATTACATTGTAAAATACAACCGTAATTGCAAGTCAGGATTTAAGCTATATGAATAGTAGAGAAACAATATTAGAGATATACAAGCGGCTTCTTGAAAGATATTCTAAGCAAGACTGGTGGCCTAGCGAAAGTCGTTTCGAAGTTATCATAGGCGCAATACTAACCCAAAACACAAACTGGCGTAATGTTGAAAAAGCTATTGAAAACCTCAAAAAGGCTAACATCCTCACCGCTGAGAAGATGTATCAATGCAATAGCCAAACACTTGCAGAGCTAATTCGCCCGTCTGGGTATTACAACATCAAAACCAAACGTATTAAAAACTTTTTAGAATGGCTCTTTGAGAATTATGATGGCCAAATCGAGACCTTAGAGCCAATAGAAACGTCATGCCTAAGGGAAGAATTGTTGAGTATAAATGGCATTGGCAAAGAAACCGCAGACTCAATACTGCTCTACGGTCTAGAAAAACCAACGTTTATTGTAGATTCATACACCGCAAGGGTACTTGGCAGGCACGGTTTAATAGATTCCTATTGCGGTTACGATGACATCAAGGAACTCTTCGAGAGTAATCTTGATAAAGATGCGAAACTCTACAACGAATATCACGCATTAATAGTAACTCTTGGAAAAGAACACTGCAAAAAACGCCCAATTTGCGATGGTTGCCCTCTAGAGTCTCTACCGCATGAAATAGAAGAATACTTCTAGAACCATTACTTTAACCAACCCCTTACAAATGAATCTAGACCGGCAACGTTTTTTTTGTTATTTTATTACCCATGAACGAAATAAACCAAAATACAGAAATTACCGTGGCAATGGTATCTCTTGGTTGCCCTAAAAATCAAGTTGACGCAGAATCTATGCTTGGAAAAATTGCCCAAAGCGACTTTATAATAACAACTGACATAGACGATACAGACGTTATCATTATAAACACCTGCGGCTTTATAGACCCAGCAAAGAAAGAAGCTATCTCTGAGATGAGATATTTCGCGCAGCTTAAAGAGCAGGGGCAAATACAGAAAATCATTGCAACCGGTTGTTTAACCCAGCGCATGGGCGAGAAACTTCTTGAAAGAGAGCCTTACCTAGATGCGATAGTTGGCCTTGGCGAAAGAGATAATATCGCTGATATCATCAAGGAAAGCTTCGTCGCAACCGAACCACTTGTCCATCTAGAAAGAAAAGATGGCTTCGTCAGTGATGACAGTGCAAGGCTCTTAACAACACCGCCCCACTGGGCATACCTGCGCATTAGCGAAGGTTGCAATCGCAAATGCACATTCTGTACTATCCCGCAAATTAGAGGCTCATTTAGAAGTAAGCCGATAGAAATGTTGGTTAGCGAGGCAAAAGAGCTTGTTAATAGCGGCGCAAAAGAGCTAGACCTCATCGCGCAGGATAGTAATTATTACGGAAAAGACCATGGCAAGAGTAATGGATTGGTGAAATTGCTTGATGAGCTTGAAAAGATTGAAAACCTCGAATGGATAAGGGTTATGTATCTCTACCCTGCCACTGTTACGGATGAGCTTATCAAAAAAATAGCTTCATCAAAGAAGGTGCTCAATTATTTTGATATCCCAATACAGCATATAAACAATGAAATACTCTCAAGTATGCAGCGCAGCGATACAAAAGAGAAAACTACCAAGCTTATCGAGAGAGTTCGTGAAACAATGCCTGATGCGGTGATTAGGACGACAGTGATAGTAGGCTATCCGGGAGAGAGTAGTGAACAATTTGACGAGCTCATTAAATTTATTAAGTGGGCCAAGTTTGATGCGCTTGGTTGTTTCCCATACTATGCAGAAAAAGGAACGCCTGCGCAAAAGCTAAAAGGGCAGATCAAGGGTAAGTTAAAACAAAAACGCGTAGAAGAGGTGATGCTCACACAGCAGAAAATCGTATTTGAGAAAAACGCCAAACTCATAGGCAAAGAGCTGCAAGTTGCATATGATGGAATAGACGAAAACAATGAACATATCGGTCGCTATTACGGACAAGCTCCTCAGATAGATGGTGTTTGTATTATCGATAATTGCAATGCCAATCGAGGTGATTTTCTCAGAACCAAGGTAATCGGCACCCGCGATTACGATATTATTGTTGAACAATTAGCAAAATAGCTTTAGAATTCGAGCTCTATACCGGCGATAAAACGAAAAAACGCAACAGCCAAGAGACAAAAAGTATGATTAAACATATTCCCAATATATTAACCGTAGCGAGATTAATCCTCACCGGATTTCTTCTTTGGATGATACTACATTCAAATGTCGCTACAAATCGTGCATTTTTTATAGATATGGCTTTCGTCTTTTTTATAGTAACAGCATTAACTGATATTGTTGATGGATATATCGCTAGGAAATATAACGCTGTAAGTAAATTTGGAAGAATAGTTGACCCGCTAGCAGATAAATTTTTAATATGCGGCGTATTCATTTGTTTTGCAATAATTAGACGGCCTCTACTCTTTGATTTCTCCGAAAAAACCTTAGCCATAATTCAATGGTCAACAGTAATAATTCTAATCGCCAGAGAATTAATGGTAACAATAATTCGACAATGGGCGGAACATAGAGATATAAAATTCCCTGCGTCAGTGTATGGAAAACTAAAAATGTTTACGCAATCATTCGCCGTTGGAACCGTTATGGTAAAGATGGCCCACGTTGAACATGCTCTATGGGGAAATTGGTTCACCGCAATAACTTACACCATAATGCTCTTAGCCACAATCATATCTGGCCTCGAAGCTCTAGTTAGATTACTGCAGGCAACAAAGAAGAAGTAACGCCAACGAAAAACAAGTTATTCTATTCCGTTTCGTTTGCGACTTCTGCGCCATCAACAAAGCCAGCATCCCAATCTTTCCAAACAGCTTCATAGCCTGCGTCTTTGAGCATCTGCGCAACCTCTTTAGGTGAGGATTTATCATCAATCTCAAACTGAGAAACACTCTCATCGTCACCAGAATAACCACCAGGGTTAGTTTTAGATCCGGCGCTAACTTTAGTCACGCAGAGTTTGATTAGATGTTTGCGAAATTCGCTACTCTCTCTCGTTGATATTGTAATACCTGCATCTGAAAAACAAAGCCTAAGCGCCAGCATCATCTGGACAAAATGTTTATCTGATATGATATTGTCATAAACAGGCTCGTCAACATCTTGCGCAGGTCGCATACGTGGAAACGAAAACGTAACCTGACTGCGCCAATACTTCTTCATTAAATAAGCTGCATGTTCGCCAAGTGCGAGAGTCTCAACTCTCCAATCCTTTAACCCAAGAAGCGCACCAATACCTAAGCGCCGAAACCCTGCCTGTGCCGCATAGTCTGGAGTTTTTAGACGCATAGAATAGTCTCTCTTAGGGCCGGTTGGATGAAGTTTTTTATAAAGCTCTCTATCGTAAGTCTCTTGATAAATACTAATCCCGTCAATCCCAGACTTGAATAATTTCACATACTCATCTTGGCTCATTGGATATATTTCAATCTCAACCGCACAAAATTTCTTGCGCAGCCTTTTTGAGAGTTCACTTAGATATTCTACGTCTATATATTTAGGATCTTCGCCGCTTAAAATAAGGATGTGCCTAAAACCCTGTTTCGCAATGACATCAGCATCTGCGCAGGCTTGGTCTATCGACAATCTCACGCGTTTAAAATCGTGGCATTGATTAAATCCGCAGTACTCACATCCATTTATACAGAAATTTGACACGTACATAGGAACGTAGAGTTGCATCGTCTTTCCAAATCTCTTTAGCGTCAATTCTCTTGCCTGCTGCGCCATCTCTTCAAGTAAGTTCTGCGCGGCTGGAGAGATTAAACGAAGAAGCCTTTGGCGTGAAAATTTTCCTGGCTCTTTTGCAAGCTCTTCTCTAACCTGAGCAGGAGTAACTTCTCCAATAAGCTCTTGATAATTATTTTCTCTGCCATCGAGAGCGGCATCAATTAAGATTTTCTCAAAATCATTCATCTCTTAAGAACCCCGTCAAAGGACTAGACGCCACTGCTATTTTAGACTCCGCCGCAGCCCCAGTCTTGTATGCAATTCTTCCCGCTTCGGTTGATAGTTTAAACGCTTTTGCCATCTTAACAGGATCGGCTGCCGTAGCAATTGCCGTATTAACGAGCACTGCGTCTGCGCCCATTTCCATCGCATCCGCTGCATGCGAGGGCAAACCAATACCAGCATCAACTACCACAGGAACATTTGCTTGATCGATAATTATCTCAATCGCATCGCGAGTTGAGAGTCCGCGGTTCGTCCCAATTGGTGCAGCCAACGGCATCACAGTCGCCGTACCGACCTCTTCCAATCGCTTCGCTAAAACGGGGTCAGCATTTATATATGGAAGAACCACAAAATCCTCTTTTACCAAAATCTCCGCCGCCTTTAAAGTTTCAATCGGGTCTGGCAAAAGATAGTATGGGTCTGGGGTAACTTCAAGTTTGAGCCATTTTATACCGCTAGCCGCTCGAGCCAATCTTGCTAGGCGAATTGCTTCTTCGCTGTCTCTTGCGCCAGAAGTGTTTGGCAATAAAAGATACTTAGCAGAATCTATCGCACCTAGCATATCATCATTCTCATTATCGATATCTACGCGTCTAAGCGCAACCGTAACAATTTGAGAACCACTTGCTTCGATTGCTGATTTCATAAGTTCATTCGATGCAAACTTACCCGTCCCAACAAATAGTCTAGAGGAAATCTCTTGACCATTAATTATCAATTTATCATCTGCAATATTCATATCAACCGCCTCCTACAAATCGGATAAGTTCAATGCTCTGGCCTTCTTGAATCTTAGCCGTCTTAAAATTGCTTCTTTCAATGATTTTTCCATCGACCTCAGCGACAACCGTTGCGCTGTCAACTTCGAGCATCTCGAGCAGATCTGACAAATAAGAAGGTATCTTGCCTGAGAAATCCTTTTCTTTACCGTTAATTTTTAGCTTACTCATTTTGCACCTAGTTTTTTTTCTCAATCAACATCTCAATTATTGCATTAGCTTGGTGGTTTGCTCCGATTCCAACCCTTGCGGCATATAAGCCAACACCCTCGCCTATTCCACTCTCAGAGTCTCCCACTAATACAAATTTCGGTGATATCTTTTTAGTCTCAATCATGTTACTTCTGCCAAAACCAGCCACACCGCTAGCAGACACAATTCCAACATTAGGCATACGAGAGAGAACAGTCTCTACAATCATCTGTTTCTCTTTAGCCGCATCAAAACATTCTGCAACAATATCCACATCAGAAAATAACTCCTCAACACTTCGCGCATCAAGTTTAATTGTATGGGCTATAATCTGCGCGTATGGATTAATGCGTTTTAGATTCTCAAGCATTGCATCTGTTTTATACATTCCAATCTGGTTTGTAAAATATTGTTGCCTGTTTAGATTGCTAAGTTCAACCTTATCAAAATCTACGACAATAAGATTTCCAAGCCCCGCTCGCAACAAAGATGTCGCCACAACAGAACCGAGCCCGCCAAGACCTGCAACCGCAACAGTAGAGGCCTGCATCTTTTCGTATATCTTATCGCCAATATTTAATCTTGTAATCTCAGAAAGATTAGAGGCCGTTAAATTATATTTCAAATCAGACATATCTATTTCCATAAAAAAATCGCACAACCCCTCAAAGGCTGTGCGATAGTAATTATCAACTACTCTCGCCTTCCTTCGCTGGTGTTAACCATCAGGTTCAAAGGGTCGTTGCATCCGCAACCTCTCAGCCCAAAATCTAGGCTCCCCTGGCAAATTATGAGTGGATTATAACAACGTAGCCACTTAAAAACAACTACTAAACTTTCTATAATTATTTCACCATCATGACAATAAGAATTAGTAATGCTATTGAGTAGTTGTGTGGTTATTTAGCTTTTTTTGTGGGTCTATGTTTGATACGTACTTTACTTGCAAGGTTTATGCAATACGCTCTGTATTGGGCTTGAAACTTGCGGCTATCACCAAGATATTTTTGGAATATATACTCAGAGAGCTGCGCGTTCCAGCGCAAGGTTTGAGGGATATTTCTATCAGAAACAATTCTCGCAGATTCTTTGCTTAGCGGCCAATTACCGTTTATGCCGTCGCTTAGGAGCTTTTCAAAACTTACGCGATAAATGCCATAGTTATACTCACGAAAGAAACGCACCAATGCAAATACCTGTGAGTAATACCCACTAACAACTCCGCTGCCGCTACCTACAACATGCCCTGGATTCATGTCTACGAGCTGTGACACCGAGAAGAATTGTCCGTTCTCGATAGCAATTTTCAAACCGCCAATTCGGTTTAGATTTTCGCGTGCATCAAATTTAAACCAACCACCCTCCTTATGGTAAGCTTCAAAATGCATTGCAAGCCCTTCGTCGATCCAGCTTGGGAGCCTATACGCAAAATGCCTGCTGGCATACTGGTGCCAACCTTCATGACCAAGAACACTAAAAGTGCTACGGCGACCAATATTGTATGCAACACAACTTCCATTTAGATAATAGGCGCCGCGTTGGATTTTTTTATATGTTGGCCAATTAACTCCAGTAAATTTTTCACTAAACTTTTCCCACTGCTCTCTTGTAGCAAATAGATAAACTCTAAGCGGCAAACTCGTATCTACTTTATTGGGCATTATCTCTTGATACGCCCTATGGGCAGACTCAAGAAAGCCTGGAACTTTTCGAAGCATCAAAGGATCTAATAATGTCGTGTATATTTCATAATGCTGTGTATCTATGAGTAAGCCATCTCCATATTTACTCTTCCAGATGGATACTTTTTTGACGGCAGGTTCTACCTTTAAAATCTTTATTAGCGGTGTGCGATTATTGGCGTATGAATCAGTGCATAAGGAAATAGATGCGAAGATAAATATGTAGGTTAAGCCTACAAGCTTTTTTATTGGTGTCATAAAAATATTACGCATTAGGCAAAATCTTTCTCGCTAAAAACATCTGCGGTAAACAAGAACACTTCAACCGATGGATCTTTCCAAGCATCCGGAGCAAGATTAGCCTTGTGACTACAGCAATAGGATAAAAACTCTTGGGCATTCCAATTTGCCTCAGTTGCAACCTGCGGCAGAAAGCAACCACTTTGAAAACCGCTTCTTATATAAATTCCGTCTACACCTAATCGCAACGATAAGGGATCGTCTGTTTTGACCAGTTCAGACAAGACTGATATTTCTATCTCAAGAGCTTCTAGCTCATCTTCGCGCAATCGATTGTCGTAGAAACGTGGGTCGGAAGTTGCTGCATCAGATGCTAGTTTTATAACTGTCTTATAGAGAGGTTCATCAGAGACAAAAAAACCGAGGCATCCGCGCAGCTTAGAATTTGTTTTTAGCGTAACAAAACAACCTCTCTTTTCTTGGGGCAACCGAGCAGTTGAATCTACAACAAACCTTCTAGAACTAATCGCCGCAGCCACACTCTCCCTAGCAAGAGAGAGTAATAGTTTTTTTTGACTATTGTCCAACTCAACCTCCAAAAAGAGTGCCTAGTTTTTTTAGCACAACCACAAGTATAATTAAAATTACCATCGCAATAACAGTAGCTCTATTGAAATGCTTCTCTATGTAGTGTTTAGCATCCTCACCAATGTAATAGAACAATAATCCTTCACTACCGAAACGCAGAGTTCTAAAAATTAGGCTAACTCCTATGAATTTCCAAATACTAACTCCTGCCATACCTCCAAGCCAACTAAAGAGCATGTATGGTACTGGTGTTAGAGCCGATATTGCAATAGCCCAAAAATCATATTTATTATAAAGCGAGAGTGCCCCTTGAACTTTTGGTCCAAGGTGAATAGGTCCGATGGTTATATGCTCAAAAAAGTTTGCAACATTTTCACCACCAATAGCCATCCCAAGTAGCATAGCAATGGTACCACCAAGTACTGAAAATAACGAACATATAACACCATATTTAATTCCTTTTTTAGGCTTGCCTAGACTAAGCCCAATAACCATCAAATCGGCAGGAATTGGAACGCAAATTGGCTCAAGAACAGCAAGGGCTATCAGAGCGAGAAGACCGTATTTGGTACTAGCCCAATGAAGTACCCAGTTGTAGAGCCTCTTGTGAAGTTGCCAAGATTTAACATTTTCAATGTAACCATCTTCTAATTTTGTACTTTGTGGATCACCCACAATATTCTCCTCGACATAGAATGATAATATATATAGCATACAGGTTATATATATTAACTTGAATTAGTCAATCAAATTTAAAGGGTAATCCCTAAAGACAGACATATGGATATGACAATCAACAAACAACCCAATCAATACGAGAAAAAAGAGAACGGCTTAATCGTAAATGCCCCAGCCAAGATTAACCTCTCTCTGCTAATATCTGGCAAGAGAGATGATGGTTTTCATGGTATTGAGACCATAATGGCAAAAATAGCTTGGTACGATCAACTAATTATAGAACGCAGCGATAAACCGGGGATTGAGCTGATTTGTAGCGGACCTCACTGGGCACCTCAAGACGACTCAAATCTTGTAATAAAAGCGGCAAGAGCTATCGAAAATCTCTGCTCAACCAAATTATCCCTTAAAATAACCTTAGTTAAGAACATCCCCGCTGGAACTGGTCTTGGTAGCGCAAGCTCCGATTGCGCAGCAACACTTTTGGGGATCAACAAACTCTGTAAACTAAACATTCCAGAGAGTGACATCTTAAATATGGCATCTGCGCTGGGTAGTGATATACCCTTTTTTGTCGGTAGTAATCTTGCGTATTGTACTGGAAGAGGCGAAATAATAACCGAGATAGATGTCAAATTCCCTTTCACCTGTCTATTGATAACACCAGATATAAGTGTATCAACAGCAAGTGTTTACAAAAGCTACAAACATGACAAAGATGAATATTCCAAACTCTCTAAGATTATTCACCCAATTATTGAGAAAAAGGATGTTGATTTGGCGGCTAAAATGTGCACAAATATGCTTGCTAAGAGTTGTTTTGGGTTAAACGATGAGCTGGCACAACTTTATAGTAGTATCAAAGATTTAGATATGAATAGGCTCTGCCTAAGCGGCAGCGGCTCTGCTCTATATATGTTATTCGATAATTCGGAAAAAGAATTAGCTAAACAATATCAGCAAACATTGAGTGACCATATTGGATGCAAAAGCATCTTGGTTAACAACAGTCTATGGTGATTATTTTATGAGGCATAACATGGAGATAAGTGAAGTCAGAGTCAAATTGGTAAGCAACAAAGACGACAGGTTAAAAGCTTTTTGTTCAATTACATTCGATAATGAATTTGTGGTTCGAGATATTAAGATTATCGAAGGTAATGAGAGATTGTTCGTTGCGATGCCATCGCGTAAAATGAGCGATCATTGCCAAGAATGCGGAGGAAAAAACCACTTAAGAGCCAATTTCTGCTCCTATTGCGGTACAAAACTCTCTCCAGACAGGGCCAAGCAAGACCCTCAAGGCCGCATCAAATTGCATGCAGATATTGCACATCCAATCAATTCTCACTGCCGAGAAAAAATCCAAAAGGCTGTAGTCGCAGCATATGAAGAGGAAGAAAAGAGGTCTTTAGAGCCTGATTATAAACCAACTGAGCTTGATGAGCCGCTAGATTGAGAAAAACAACTTGGACTATCTTCTTAAAGCTAGGGCTTTATTTCACAAAAATATTTTTACCATGAAGCTTGAAGGATATGAAGGGACGACTGGCTTTGGAATTGTTAGTGGATGTTACTTGACGCTTGGGAATGCTAACCACTAACCACCAACACCTAACCACTAAAACCTTTAGTTGCATTAACCCTATTAAAGTTATAACACTAACAGGGCAAGCACGAAAGACGCAAGTGACTCAGGTGGTGATATTTATAAAAAATAAAGGGCTCTAAACAAGAGCCCTTTTAAACTACATTTTTGAACACTTCAACAGGTGTAGATTAGAGTATCATCTCCTCTAGAACCTTATCTACAGCTTCATCAAGATGTTTGTCAAAATTATAACTTCCATCTTTGATGCTTGCACGAAGTTGTTGCACCTTCTCTTCACGAATCGCCGGAATAGTCGCAATATTTTCTAGAAGTTTACCTAATGGAGAATTTTTTGCATTCTCTACTGTTTTCTCAGAATGACTAACCTTTGGGCGATTAGAAGAGACTCTCAGAGCTTCAATCTGAGATCTTTCTAGTTTGTTACCAATAACATTTTGATTAATACGCATAATTTCACCTCTGTGACTAGATAAACATCCAAGGGATTCCTTCCCTCAATCCGCTTATCCGTGTGCCTCGTATAACGAAGACCACAACATGTTGTATATCCCTGCATCCATTTTCAGGAGTTACACTCGATTAACAGTATAGGTATCGTCCCAGTTGTTTTGAAAACTTTAAAATAACTTCAATCTTTTTAAAACAATTTTTTACGGTCGAAAAGCTCATCTGAGCCATATTAGTTTTATTTAGCTATTGATTATAAGAAGATAACCTCTACTTAGAGTAGTAATACTTAAGCAATTATAGTATTATATCAACCCACTACATCTTGTGGCAGTATAGGCAATATAGCTAAAAAGAGGCAATTTTGCCGATAATCTCGTGAATAATCGCACTGCAAAGCATTCAAATAAAGCCCTATCTGTAAAGAAACTAATTCATTAGACCGATATGCATCAAAACATCCGAACAATATCGGTTCTCGAAACGCAAAAACCAAGCTAGGAACAGGCGTATATACGAAAAAAATGAAGAAAAGTCTGGACATTCTCAAGAAAAAGAGTAAAATTCTCAATCTTTGACGCGTTCGTTTGCGCGTATAATATTAAACTAACAGTGATTAAGAGGTAATTAGTCATGGCACATAAAAAAGGACAGGGTTCTTCAAGAAACGGTAGAGATTCAAATCCGCAACATCGTGGAGTTAAAATCTATGGTGGTCAACTAGCTAAAGCAGGTTCTATTATCGTAAGACAATGTGGTACAAAGTTCCACCCTGGTTTCAACGTTGGAATGGGCAAAGATTATACAATCTACGCTTTAATAGACGGAATTGTAAAATTCCAGGGTAAAAAGATACATATCGAAGCCCAGGCTTAATTACTACTAGCACAAAACTTCAAGGATGGCCTTTTAAATGCCATCCTTTTTTATTAGCTGTGTGTAACTACTTCTACGAATCGCGGGTACCACTAAAATAGTCGATGATTTAATCTTAAGTTAGAAATTACTATGTTTATTGATGAAGCAAAAATATGGGTTAAAGCTGGTAACGGTGGACATGGATGTATAAGTTTTCGACGAGAAAAGTTCATGGCTAAAGGCGGTCCAGACGGAGGTAATGGCGGTCGCGGTGGAAATATCGTTTTTGAATCCTGCGCAGACGTTGACACCCTCCTAGATTTCTCAGGTAATCAGCATTGGAAGGCAAAAAATGGTTTGCCTGGTGAAGGTTCAAATAGGTATGGCTCCGACGGAGAGGATTTGGTACTAAAAGTACCGGTTGGAACCTTAATATTTGACACCGATATAGACATGCAGATAAAAGACCTCAACAAACCTGGTATGCGCGTGGTTGTCTGTAAAGGTGGTAGAGGCGGAAAAGGTAACAGAGAATTCGTAAGTGCCACCAATCAAGTACCCCGTATCGCACAAGATGGAACTCTTGGACAAGAGCGTAACCTGAAACTTGAGCTCAAACTTATCGCCGATGTTGGCATGGTAGGTCTCCCAAATGCAGGAAAAAGCACCCTAGTTTCCATGTGTAGCAAGGCAAGACCAAAGATTGCAAACTATCCATTCACCACACTTAGCCCAGTCCTTGGAATTGTCGAACTCAGCGGATACAGACGGTTTCTAATTGCCGATATCCCAGGATTAATCGAGGGGGCCAGTCAAGGGGCAGGGCTCGGGCATGATTTTCTAAAACACATTGAACGCACGGGAATTATAGTACATATCCTAGATATTTTACCGATAGACGGCTCCGATCCAGCGCAGAACTACCGCAGTATCAGAAAAGAACTCGAATCGTACAGCGCTGAGCTTGCGCAGAAGAGAGAAGTTATTGTAGCAAACAAAGCAGATCTAAGCCAAGATGGAAGTGAAGTAGAAAAACTAAAAAGAGACTTGGGTCGCGATGATATATTTACAATATCTGCCGCAACTGGAGAAGGAATCACACATCTTAGCGAAGAACTCTGGAAGATGGTAAAGGGAATTGAGCCTGAAGAAGATTTTTAAGGAATACCATGAATATAATTGCAGTAGATGTAGGAAATACAAATGTTAAGGTCGCCCTGTTTTTAGATGCGCAGGAGCAACCAATTAAAGTTGTCAAGCATGCCAATCGAGACGAGCTTGCGAGCATCATTGCCAATTATTGGGATCAAATACCTGTATCTGCGCGTTCCACTCAGGGTAAGCGCGATGGCGTGATAGTAATGTGTAGCTCAAATCCTACTTGGGGTGAGCTTGTAAAGGAAATCGTAGACGAGGAGATTGGAGAAAAAGTCCTAGAAATAGGCTTTGAAAAAGATATTCCAATTCCTATCAAGCTTGGAGTACCATACCCAGCTAATGTTGGTGTAGATAGAGCAGTTGCCGCTGCCGCTGCATATTTTGTTGTTGAAGACTCTGTGGTAGTCGCCGATTTTGGCACCGCAATAACAATTGACCTTGTCGACGAAGATGGAGTATTTCGTGGTGGTCTAATCTCTCCAGGTCTTGAGGTTATGGCAAAATCTCTAAACGACAACACTGCAACATTGCCAGATGTTGAAATCAAGAAACCTCTACTTGCATTTGGGCAAGACACGGCAGAAGCTATAAACTGTGGAATTCTGTACGCTAGCGCAGGCTTGCTCGAACATGCAACAAGAAGGTACGCTGAGGATCTTGGAAAATGGCCTCAAACAATAGTAACTGGCCAGATGGCTCAATATATAAAAGATGATTGCGACTTTGTAGACAATTGGGTCCCATCATTGGTGATAAAGGGTATAGTTCTAGCCTATAAGAAATATATTGAGGATAAGGCTAGCGAATAGGTTTTATACGAGAGCTAAGAGAGATGGAAACAAACGCTGCATTAATGACAGGTAAAGGCGCAGCCGCTATTAGCTGTATAACTATAGTAGGACCGAAGGCAAAAGAAGTAATCTCTAAGATAACAAAGCCCGCTAGCAACGTAGCCTCACGACTCCAAAAAGAATCACTTATATTAACCGAGATAATGGACTCCGAGCGAATCGTAGACCAAGTTCTTGTCGCCTGTGAGGGAGATGATAAGTTCACCATTAACGCTCACGGGAATCCTATCTTGGTTGAGTCTATAATGGAGCTGCTAAAAAGCAATGGCGTTAAACTAATCTCTGGCAAAGAAATGCTTATGCTAGAAGCCCTGCAGAAGAATCCAGATAACCTTATCGCAGCAGAAGCCTCCGTCGAACATATATACTCAAAAACAATTGCCGGATCAAAATTAATATTTAATCAAAAAACTCATGGACTATCGAAACTCGCCAACCTCTGGCTAAAAGAAATATCACCTACCAAAATACAAACTAGCTGCGCAGAAGTTTTAGAGAATACTAAGGTCGCCGAGCTAATTATATCTGGCGCAAAGGTGATGATTGCCGGCGCTCCAAACAGTGGTAAAAGTACCCTTCTAAATCAGATCTGTGGCAAACAAAAAGCAATCGTTGCCGATATCGCAGGAACGACCAGAGACTGGGTAGGCGCTACAATAATAGCAGGCTCACTTGAAATAGAATTCTTTGACACTGCTGGTTTGGACGAAGAGCTAGCAACAAAAACTAAGCTAGACAAGGTATCTCAAGAAGTAACTCTAGATTTGTTCAAACAGGCAAACCTACTGCTCTATCTTATTGACGCTCAGAACCCAGAAAAGATTGATTTTGAGCTTCTCCATAAATACATACCTAAAAATACGACAGTAATTTCTGTCTTGAACAAAATAGATAAACGCAATATCGACACACAGATACTTGAAAAATTTAATATAGACATCTCTATAAGTGCAGAGAATGGAGAGAATATTGACGGACTAATTTCTTTGATAGAAAGAAAGTTATCCACAACAAATCTTAATTCAACCGAAGCGATATTCTTTACAGAAAGGCATAAAAAAATCGCCCGAGAAATACTGGATTGTGAACAAGATATTGATAAAATCAAATCTCTGGTAAACAAATTAATTAACCCCAAAGGGTAGTTCTCTACAATGACAAAAAACGAAATAAAACTCACTCCAGCGATGAAACAGTACCACCACTTTAAAGACAAATACCCAGACTCGGTACTGTTTTTTAGAATGGGTGACTTTTACGAAACGTTCTATGAAGATGCGCATATTTGCTCAAGAGTTCTTGGGTTAACACTAACAAGCCGCAATAAAAATAGTGACAATCCTGTACCCCTAGCAGGCCTACCATTTCATGCCGTAGATGGGTATCTCAAAAAGATGATTCAGGCTGGACACAAGGTAGCCGTCTGCGAGCAGGTAGAGAATCCAAAAACTGCCAAGGGCGTTGTAAAACGAGATGTGGTGCGGGTAATTACCCCTGGCACATTAACAGATGAGATGCTACTCGATGAAAAAGAAGACAACTTTCTCTGCGCAATACATCTTGGCAAAAAAGACACTTCTCTTAGCTGGGTCGATATCTCAACAGGTCATTTCTTTGTCCAAAGTATTTCTGACGATAAATTAATTGATGAGATTCTAAGACTATCTCCAAAGGAATGCCTAGTGGCCCAGAGCCGCGGGGAACTCTTCAATGATGAGCTGGAACAGCTAACCAAACAACTGCGCGAACTTACAAACACAATTGTAACAGAGAGACCGTTGTGGTATTTCGACCAATACTCTGCACATAAAAAACTACTCAAACATTTTGGCACAAAAACTCTCGAAGGGTTTGGACTCTCGCAAGATGATGAACAAATCAGGGTTGCGGGTGCAATCTTAGAATATCTGGAAGAAACACAAAAAACTTCACTTGGCCATATCAGATCAATAAAGAAGGTAACGAAACTCAACCACCTGCAAATAGACCAAACATCTCTGCGCAGCCTAGAAGTCTTATCCACAATGCGCAGCGGCCAGAGAAAAGGCTCTCTGCTAGAGGTAATTGACTATACCCTTACCGGTATGGGCTCGCGAATGATGAGGTATTGGACCTGTATGCCGCTTTGCAATGTTCAAGAGATTGTAAAACGCCAAGATGCTGCGCAAGAACTTCTCGAAGAGGAAGAAAAGCTAAACGATCTGCGCAGTGAACTAAAAATGATAGCAGACTTAGAGAGAATTGTCGCAAGAATCTCAACGTTTAGAACCAACCCTAAAGATTTGATAGCACTTGGCGAAACTCTATCCAGAGTTCCAATCCTGCGCAAGATACTAGAAAAATGCAACAGCCCTATACTAAAAACACTTGCAAGTCGATGTGATAGCATGGATGAGCTTGGAGAACTTTTAGAATCGGCGATCGAACCGGAATGCCCTACTCACCTGCGCGATGGTGGCGTCATTAGAGACGGATTCAACGCAGAGCTAGACGAACTGCGGTCCATAGCAAAAGATGGACAGAGCTGGCTTAGTGAATATCAAAAAAGAGAAACGCAGAGAACTGGAATTGCCAATCTCAAACTTGGTTTCAACAAAGTGTTTGGCTACTACATTGAAGTAAGCCACGCTATGGCAGACAAAACGCCGCCAGAATATATCCGTAAGCAGACAATTAAAAACGCCGAGAGATATATCACCCAAGAGCTAAAAGAGTACGAACAAAAAGCTCTCTCGGCCCAAGATAAATCGCTTGAGCTCGAGAATAAACTCTTTGAACAAATCAGAGTAGAGACGACTAAATATATTGAGCGGTTACAAAATTTAGCCGACTGTATTGCTAGCTGTGATTGCCTTGCTTCCTTTGCATTTCTAGCAAAAGAGAATCACTATATTCGCCCAGAGATTCTTGAGACAAATGAGTTGATGATTGAAGAAGGAAAGCATCCTGTCGTGGCAAATATGCTAGGAAGCGAGTTTGTTTCTAACGATGTCTCTCTCGATAACGCCAACGGAAATATAGCAATTATCACCGGCCCAAATATGAGTGGTAAGAGTACATACATTCGGCAAACCGCACTCTTGGTTCTCTTGGCGCAGATGGGAAGTTTCATACCAGCGAAAAAAGCTACCATTGGATTAGTCGATAGAATCTTCACCAGAGTCGGCGCTAGCGATGAACTCTCACGAGGCCAATCTACTTTTATGGTAGAAATGATAGAGACTGCAAATATAGTAAACAATGCGAGCGAAAAATCTTTGGTAATCTTAGATGAGGTTGGTCGTGGAACTAGCACCTATGACGGACTAAGCCTGGCTTGGGCAATAACAGAATATCTAGCAAACTCTATTAAGTGCCGTACTCTGTTTGCAACCCACTACCATGAACTAACAGAACTTAGCGATATACTCTCGAATGTTAAAAACTACAACGTAGCAGTTCGTGAGTGGATGGATGACGTCGTATTTTTGCACAAGATATTACCAGGGGCAACTGACAAGAGCTACGGCGTACATGTTGCAAGACTAGCGGGCTTACCATCTAGCATTACAGATAGAAGCAAAGAAATCCTTGAAGACTTAGAGAACACCTTTGCCAAAGAAGCCACGAACGAGAAGCTAACAAAAAATAAAACATCCGATGCAGACGAGAATTCTTTATTCGTAGAAAAACATAAATCCGTTCTGGACAAACTCTCTACGCTAGATGTTAACAACCTAACTCCGCTAGAGGCGATAAACCTGCTAAGCCAAATCAAAGAGGAAATTGAGTAAAACCGGGACTGGTACGTTCGGTCGAAGACCGGTTGCAGGTGTCCCAAGTTTTACCGCGATTGGTCAAGACGTACAAGTTAGTCTTACCGCTATTAACGATGCGTATAGACTGCGGCTAAAATCGTCCCAACTAAAAGCCGTATGACACTTTAGCTGGTATTAAGCCTCCGGATAAAGCGTTAAATCTTTTCTGTAAGCAGTTTTGTAATTAGGGTTGTAGTGGTACGCTGAATAAATAAGCTGTGGGCCTTCTGCGTCTCCTGGTAAATTCATCCAGCGCAGGTGGTCTAGCATCTGGAGATAACCTTTTAGGAATTTATAATTCTTTTCTATCCTAGTGTTTAAATCATTTTTATTCCAACCTACAAACTTTCCATACTCAAGTTCTTTGCGCAGCTCTAGAAGCCGTTCGTATTCTAGGCAGGCCTGCTGGGCTTCAAGATAGCTTTGATAAGTTTCTTTTTGCAGATAGTTCTCAATTGATGCTGAGAAATGATAGGCAATACTATTTAATAGGTTAAGATATTTCGTCTGATACAATATTTCTTTATCAAAATAATTCTTTCTGCTACCGCTAAGAGTTGAAGACACTTCAGAAAGCTTGACAAGAAGAGCTTGCCATTTTGGTTTGTCCCCCGCAAATTTTTCTTTTAAGATGCCAATACCCTCTAGCAGGGTTGAGTGTTTAGTGAAACTTCCGATGAAGGCGTTTGGAGAATCTTCACTACGGCTGTAGACTTGTTGCAATGTATAGCGTATAAGATTTGCATAGTAACTATCTTGGATAGCGTAATCACTAAAGTTTTCATCAAACAAGAATGGAAGGTGATAGAATTCTTTATAGAGCGATGCTAGAATATCGCTTTGGTCTGCGCCGTACGTGTCTTTGACAAACTCAAGATAAAAATAATCATTCTCCCTATCCTTGACGCTATCAAAATCATTCATGTACTCAACAATCTGTTTGATGCCAAATATGTGCTCTCGTATATTGCCAACATTTAGAATGATGTATTCTGTCATATTTTTTTCGACAGCTTTTTTAAACTCACGGTGAAAGATCTCTGGCTTTAGAGAATTACAACGCTGCGAGCCTAGTCCATCAAACATTTGAACGTGCTGATATATCCCATACACGTCCTTGTCATTATCAGGCAAGGCCTCTATTCTATTAGAATCAGTGAAGGCACTATTAATATCGATATTGATATTGCCCATAAACGTTGTCGGATGATTCTCGAACACCGCCAATCCAGCATCGGCAAAAACTACGATTGTATTCTCAGGAACTTCTAATAAATCTTGCTTGTACATCGTTAAGATTTCGCCCCATAAATTCAAGATAAATGGAAGGTCGTTATCAGGTCTGTATTTCTTGACTAGCTCTGCTTGAGTCTTTAGAACCTCATTGATAATCTTAACCTTCTCAGTAAGCGGTGCGTTAGAATCTATAGATGGATCATCTGCCCAAAATGGTCTATCCAATAATCCTCTAAAATTGAGAGTCCATAAGACTCTCTTACCAACCTGCCTAGTTAGAGCCTTTTTCCAATAGTTTATAATGTCATCTTTATTGGTCGACCATGAAAAGCTCACCCCGCGCGGCCAATACAAAGGAGCACTGCCTAGAGGTTCTGCATGGTGCTGCGATATAATAAGCCCCATATCCGAAGCAAGCTTAATCTGTTCTTCATCCGGCAGAATATTTGTGCCTGGGATTACACAGTTACATCCACATCGCAGCATCATATCGAAGATATTTTTCATTACATCCATATTAAAGCCATGGTAAGGGCTTCTCATCTTCCAGCCAACTAGAAGATCTTCATCGTTTAGAAAGAATCCTCTAAAGCGGAAAGTTCTCTTCTTTGAGATTATCTCCCCAATTGGCAGCTCAATATATTCAGTTGGAGCTGAAGCTATCTCTGTAAAGTAATAATATGGGGATACATTGAGGAACGTCTCAGAAATATAATAAAGGCCATATATAAAAGAGAGACTCGATGAGCCGTAGATATAAATCCCTGCCTCGCTAATATCAATTCTATACTGTTCATCATCTAGAGAATTGTCATCTCTAAACTCTAGAGTGATTAGCGAATCTCCAGAATCCGTTGTTTGAAGAAGACTCTTGCGCAGGTCGTTCTCAAAAGATTCTACCGCATAATCTAGTGCTAGATCAGCTCTATCATTTTTAACTTTTATATACTTAATCTTCATAGCTCTCTCTTTTAATATATCACAAATCGCCTAATAATGACTAAGGTCATCATATATATATTGGCATATCTAATCAAGCAGGAAAAGAGAAACTTCAAGTAGTCATCAAAGCAAACAATTTTCAAAAACGCCTGTGACTCACTTGATTGTTTATATTGCCAAGAGTATACTCCTTCTAAGTAGCCTAACAATTTAGAATTTAATTATCGAGCTAGAGATATGAAAATAGAGAGAATATTCCACTTCGAGAAAGAGAGTGAGCCTAATTATTTCCACCCAGCAATAAGCCCAATACCAGAGGGTCTGCTTATGACGTTGCAAACTTTCAACGGAGCTGGCGACACGTACGGGCCTCCACTATATGCAATATCAACCGACGACTGCGCAAGTTGGACTCAGGCAGAAGTGATACCACCCCTAGATATGGTAGAGTTAGCTGAGGATGTTTACGAGGGAGTTGCAGATATACGCCCCTTTTATCATGAGAAAACCAACACCACAATTGTGATAGGCTGCACCACTTCCTACGGACCAAAGAAACTTATAGAAATGGATAAAGATCTTCACCCAGAGAAATATTATCAGAAACCTGTCTATGCAATCAGAGATTCAAGCGGTAACTACTCAGAGAGACAGAATTTTTTCCATCCTTTCTTCAAGGACAACAAAAACTGGAGAATCGCCTGCCCTCAAATCGCGATTCTGGAAAATGGCGACGTTATACTCCCAATCTATTACGCCGATCCAAGCGAAGATAGAGAATACTCTTGCTGCACAATGCTTTGCAGCTTTGATGGAAAAACTCTCAAAGAAAAGAAAGTTGGCGCAGCTGTTGAAGTAGAAGCAAAATATGCAGTAGAGCCTTCAATCGTCAGATTCAAAGACAAATTCTATATGACGATAAGAGCAACGGACGACCACGGCTACATGGCAACCTCAAACGATGGAATAAACTGGGATAAGGCAACTCCGTGGAAATGGGACGACTCGGAAGATATACTTTTAAAATCAACGCAGCAGCATTGGATGCTTCTTGACGATAAGATTTATCTAGTCTACACGAGACCAACCGAAGATAATGCTGATGTTAGATGGAGCCGCGCGCCATTATTTTTCGCTGAGTTTGCCCCTTCGAAAAAATGTCTAATTAAATCAACAGAAGAGATAGCGGTACCTGTCATGCGCAAAGACGGAACTGCTTACCTTATGGGAAACTTCCATGTTGCTAATATATCAAAAGAAAGAGCAATTATCTCAGATGCCCCAATCTGGTTTGAGATAACAAAAGAAGCCTTTGTTGAAGACGACTATATCAGTGCGTATAACAATAAGGTCTCTATCGTTAAGGTTAAATTGTAGAGACGCACGGCCGTGCGTCTCTACTTATCCTTCAAGATTACTAGACACGTTATAGCTGTAGAGAGCAACTTCATCGAAGCGTGAATCGCTGTGCCATTTTTCGATAAGCTCATAGTCGAGGTGTTTTTGTGAGAGCCTGAGCTTCAAGACCGCCTGACACTTACCGTTTTGAGGGCTTCTCTTTATAATTCGGCTCTTAACAACAATCTCTCCAGCCTCTAGCTCAGAGACTACCTCATCGAGGATATTAAGTTCACCGCTCCAACCCATACGCATTGTAAAATAGACATTTCTACTCAGTGGAAGAGTGTGCAATATGTAAAGAGAGAAAAGTATAAGTGCAGTAAGTGTTGCTGCTATAACATAATAGCCGACCCCAGTTGCAATACCTATAGCGGCAACTGCCCAGATAGATGCTGCTGTGGTAAGCCCGCGTATGGAGTCATTACTTTTGATAATCGCTCCAGCACCAAGAAAACCAACGCCTGTTATTATTCCTGCGGCAATACGGGCTGGGTCCATCCGGATAACAGAACTAGAGTCAATAGTGTACTGTATGAACATACGGTCAAAGACTATAGTAACCGCCGCCGCTCCGATACAGACAAGAATGTTTGTACGAAGCCCAGCAACTCGGCCTCTAAGCTGCCTCTCCATACCAACAAGGCCTCCAAGCAACATCGCCACAACAATTCTAATTATATATATTTTATCTAACTCAATCGCATCAACTACGTTTTTAATATCCATATAAACCTCGAAAAACCCTTAAAAAACACATAAAATCCACCTTGTCAGCATTTATCAATCAATTTCATCAAACGCAACGTTAGTTAAATCGTCAAAACCAAGCTATTAAGATTAGTTCAATATTGGGAAAACAGTTTAAAAACAACTGCATTCATCTGCGGTTAAAATCTTTTAGTCTTTTGTTTCTTTTGCGTTTTTAATTTGCAATTTTCCCGTCTTTTTGTTTTAAAGACTGCCTTATATGATGCTATAATGCACAAAGTCGGGCGTGGTGCCTATAAATATCGTCTAATATTTACGGAAAATTCGGATGCGATTTGCTGCAAGGATGCAAAAATTAAGTAAGAAATGGGTTGTCGCTCCTTCTAGACCTGAAGAATCCAGAAAACTTGCGCAGCAGTTAAACACTAGTACCATCATTGGACAGATACTTCTCAATCGAGATATTAGAGATCTAGAGGTTGCCAAGAAATTCATCAGTCCAAAACTCACAGATATGCTAGAGCCGTCTCTAATGCCTGGCGTAGAAAAGGCCGTTGATAGAATAGCAGATGCACTCATCGCAAAGGAGAAAATCACTATCTATGGCGACTACGATGTTGACGGAATAACCTCAACGTCAATACTATGGTATCTGTTTAAAATGCTCGAGGCAAACATCGATTACTACATCCCACACCGCGTCGAAGAGGGATATGGTTTAAATGTTGACTCAATTAAAGAGATAGCCAAGTCAAAGACCAATCTCATAATAACAGTAGACTGCGGAGTTACCGCGATAAATGAGGCTAGTTTAGCTAAGTCCCTTGGCGTAGATATGATAATAACAGATCATCACCAACCTTCAAAAGAGTTGCCAGATGTTGTTGCAATAGTACACCCACTTTTAGAGAACTACCCAAACCCACATTCTGCCGGTGCAATGGTGGCGTTTAAGCTGGCCTGGGCAGTAAGTAATAGATATAAAGAAGACACAAAACTCTACCCAAGACTCAGGGAGTTTTTGCTAAATGCCACCAATTTAGCAATGATGGGAACTATCTCTGATGTTATGAATTTAGTTGGAGAAAATCGCGCACTCGCCCATTACGGCCTAAGCGCAATGCCATCATCAAAGCTTCCAGGAATAAGAGCTCTACTCAGTGCAAACGGGCTTGATGGCAAATATCTCGATAGCGAATCAATTTCCTTTGGTATTGCACCTATGCTAAATGCCGCGGGAAGAATGGGGCACGCGCGCCTAGCGGTCGAGCTTCTCACGAGCGATAATGATCTGCGCAGCATTCGCATCGTTGAATACCTAAAACAGCAAAATACAAAAAGACGCTCGACTGAAAAGAAAATATTCAAACAAGCTAGCGAGCTGATAGCTGCACATAAGCTAGACCATCCCGATAACAGAAGCATCGTATTGTCTAGCGAAGACTGGCACCAAGGGGTTATCGGCATCGTTGCATCTAGAGTGATAGAAAAGTACTACCGCCCTACTATCATGCTAAATTCTTCAAACGGAGTAAGTGTTGGCTCGGCAAGGAGTATTGAAGGATTTAACATTCTAGACGCAATCGAAGCCTGCAAGGAGCATTTAATTGGCTTTGGTGGTCATGCTATGGCTGCTGGGCTACAGATTGAGACCAAAAAAATTGCTGACTTCTCTATGGCATTCGAGGAATATACAAAAAAAAATCTCTGTGAAAAGGAGATAGAATCAAAACTCTACATCGATGGCGAATATCCTCTGAGTATTTTTACCATAAAACTAATCGAAGAGCTCAACAAGCTTGGCCCATTTGGAAAGGCAAACCCAAAACCAATCTTTGCTACCAGAGCAGTTGAACTAGTGGGGAAACCTAGAACTGTCGGCGCTAAAGGCGAGCACCTTCAGATAACAATAAGGGACAACACCAACACCCTGCGATGTATTGGTTTTAGGATGGGTAATCTTGAGAAGAAATTGCAGGAGGCCGATTTTTTCAGCATAGCATACGAACCACAAATCAACGAGTACAACGGCTCACGAACTGTTCAGTTAGTTTTAACCGACATAAAATTCGAGTAATCAAAATGATAAAAGAAATTATAACTCCAGCCCTATACGACACAGATGCGCTTGGTCATATAAACAACTGCACCCTCGCAAGATGGTTTGAGCAGGCAAGGAACCCTTTTTTCAAAATGTTTATGCCGATTGGCAATGGTAAAATTACCAAGTGGAATCTAATAATGGCAAGAACCGAGTATAACTTCAACGCTGAAATATTCCTTGGTCAAGATGTTGAAGTTAGAAGTTTTATCGAAAAGATTGGAAACTCATCTCTAACAACCTACCAACAACTATGGCAAAGAAATACACTCTGCGCAGACGGCAAGGCTATTATGGTGCATTATGATTTCAAAAATAAATGCTCCGTAAAAATCCCAGATGGTATCAGGGAAGAACTCAGCCAGCATCTCAAGTAGCTAGTCTTACTTCTTATTCATCACCTTTGTACGCAGATATCTTGTACCGGCGTTTATACTCAGCGGTTTCCAATTTGTCCACTCATCATCAGCTCCATCATTTAGCTGCGCATCCTCAACAAAGTTCATTTTAGCGTCCAAATCATCAATATAGTTAACCATCAATGCCTCTGGAGTCGCAGGAAGTTTCGGCGAGCCAAACTCATATTTGCCATGATGAGAGAGAATAATATGTGTTAGATTGTCAAGGACAGCCCTGTCAATCTCAATACCTTTATCCAAGAGAACATCAGCCTTTTGGTCTAACATTATTGCTGCCTGCACGATATGGCCAAGAAGTTGACCCGTCATTGTATAGCTAAATGCTAGATCATATGACAATTCCGAAGTCTTGCATATATCGTGCAAGAAAATACCCGCCAAAACAAGATCGGCTTGAACATTTGGGTATAAAGGTAAAATACGCGTTGCAACCTCTAGCATATTGTGGGTATGCTCTAAAAGCCCCCCAATATAAGCATGGTGCATCTTAATAGCCGCAGGAGCTTTGCAGAATTTTTGCATCAGTTCTCGATCGGAGAGATACTCTCTAAGTAGCGCCTTGAGATTGTCATCCTGTATCTGGGCGAGATTTTGCTTTAGCTGAGCAAACATCGCCGGAATATCTTTAGATGTTTTAGGTAGAAAATCCTCAAGATTAACCTCTGAAGGGTCAACAACTTCTACATTGTTAGCAACAATCTGCATATTACCCTGATAAAGTTCGGTTTTAGCTTTGACCCTAACAAAACCTTCTTTTGGTATTGAGTCGTATAACTCTTGTGTCGCACTCCAGATGCGGCAGTTTGCCCTACCGGTCTTATCTGAGAGAAACATCGCAATATAAAAATCGCCTCTAGTTGTATTTCTAAGAACTGGCTGTGTTACCATATAAATATCTTGAAGTAATGTCCCTGCTTTCAAGTCTGCTATGTATTGATGTTCCATTAAAAGGCTCCAATGCGTATATCTAAGAGAATTTTACCGGTATTTTAAGATGATTACTAAACAATCCAAGTATTATATCGGACTTAAAAAAATGTAAAAGCAAAATAGTTGATTATTAAACATTCTCGCCCTGCCGATAATATCTGCGGTTAAGAAGGGCTAACAAACAGAACTTGCTGCGCAACCTATAAAACACAGCCCTGACAATCTTACTATCATTATTTTTTATATCTTCTAGTTATGCAGTAAAAGCGAAGCGTCGATCAGAGTGGCGTAAATGTTCTGAAAATAAGGAGATGACATGAATGCTGAATCATTAATAAGAACCGATGGTAAGTTCCTAACATTTGCTTTAGGAGAAGAAGAATATGGCTTTGAAATTCTAAAGGTCAGAGAAATCTTCGGACTTACTAGCATAACACCTATACCTCGTACACCAATGCACATCAAGGGAGTGATAAACTTACGCGGTCAAGTGATACCTGTATTAGACCTGAGAGTTAAGTTTGGCATGATGGAGGTCGAACCAACAGATCAAACTTGCATTATAGTTGTAGAGACTGAACTTGAAGGTAAGATTGTATCGACTGGTATAATTGTTGATAAAGTCAGTGAGGTTCAAAACATCTCAAGTGAAGACGTAGACCCTGCCCCAGAGTTTGGTTCTATGGTTGAGACAGAATACATCTTAGGTATTGGCAAGATAAATGGCACAGTAAAGATTCTTCTAGACATAGATAAAATCTTGGACATCAATGAGTTAAATGCGATGTAAGAATATTTGATACGCATATTTAAAAAGCCCCAATATCAGATGATCGATATTGAGGCTTTTTTTATAGCTATTTTTTTTTAGGGTTAAGCGTTTGCTTGATCCTTTATCTCTAATAGATCCTTCATCACATTTGACATATCGCAGGAGCTGCCCTTAACACCAAAGCCGTCATGTAGTTGCATGTAAAGTCTAAATAGCTTCTCATAGACCACAACATTCTCAGCGATTGGTTTGTAGACCGTATCCTTTACAAAACAAATATTCTTCTGCGCTTCAGTGCAACTGTCGTAACCACCGTTTTCACTGCCTGCAACAACCGATGCCGCAATAGCAGCTCCAAGTGCGCATGTCTGGCTCGAACTTGACACCTTCATCTGCCTATTTGTAATGTCTGCAAATATTTGCATTACCATAGAATTCTTCTCTGCAATACCGCCGCAAACAACAATATCGTCAATCGATACGCCATACTCCTCAAAGCGGTTTATAATTGATAATGCTCCAAACGCAGTCGCCTCAACAAGTGCGCGGTATATCTCGTATGGCTTTGTGTGAAGAGTCTGGCCTATTAGAAGCCCCGTCAATCTCTGGTCTACAAGGATAGTCCTATTCCCGTTATTCCAGTCTAGATAGATAAGCCCTGACTCGCCCGGCTTTAATTCTTTTGCCTTTCGTGTTAGGCTAACATGCGAACCGGCTTGAGCGCCGCCTGGTTCAATCGAATCGACAAACCAATTGTAAAGATCACCAACGGCTGATTGCCCCGCTTCTAAACCATAGAATCCCGGCAAAACAGAACCCTCAACAATACCACAGATTCCAGGAATATCGCTGAGTTTAGTGGCTAAATCTCCAACCACCATATCGCAGCAGCTTGTGCCCATAATCTTGACCATTGTTCCATCGCCAATTCCAGAACCAACCGCTCCAAGATGCGCATCAAACGCTCCGACCGCTATCGGAATACCTTCTTTGAGGCCAAGCTTAGTTGCCCATTCACTGCATAGTTTTCCAGCTTCGGTATCAACCGCATACGCCTCGCTGTATAGACGATCTCTCAAATCTCCAAGCTTCGGATCGAGCTTTGCAAGGAAATCTTTAGCCGGCAAACCGCCCCACTCTTTGGAGAACATTGCCTTGTGGCCAGCTGCGCAGACACTGCGTTTGAGTGTCAATGGATTTGTATCACCCGCCAAAACAGCAGGCAACCAATCGCAATATTCCACCCAGCTAAAGGCCGCATCAAAAACAGCTTCATCGACGCGCAAGCAGTGCAAGAGCTTACTAAAGAACCATTCGCTAGAATATATTCCGCCGCATTTGGCGAGATATTCTGGGTGTTCTTTTTTGGCAAGCTCAGTAATCTCGCTAGCCTCAGCGAAAGATGTATGATCTTTCCAAAGCCAAGCCATGGCGTTTGGATTATCTTTAAACTCATCAGTAAGCGCAAGAGGAGTTCCCTCTTCGTTTACCGCTAGAGGAGTTGAACCTGTTGTGTCTATTCCAATACCGATTATCTCATGCGCATCAAAATCTGGCTTTGCCTTTTGCGCATCGCTTATAGCAGCAGTCACAGTTACTTCGATTCCCTTTAGGTAATCAGCTGGATTTTGCCTCGCAACGTTATGGTCTGATGGGTCTAGAATAATGCCGTTTGTGCCGCTCTCGTATTCGTAAACTGCAACACCAAGTTCACGTCCATCTTTAACATCAATAATCAAAGCTCTAACTGAGTTTGTTCCGTAGTCAAGCCCAATTGAATAAGGCATAAATATCCCTTTCTAATAGTTGCTCTATCTTAAAAAAAATTCCCTAACATTATATTGATAAGCCTCTGCTAAGACAACAATGAAAAGATGAAAAAACTAGCCTGCTAATCAATGAGCCCAACCAGAGGTTAAAAACGCTTTGGGGAGAGAGTCTATTATATCCGTTGCGATAAGCGAGATCTCTCCGAAATCTTCTCTGGCAACTTCTCCTGCTCTAGAATGCAGAAAAACTGCCGCTATCGATGCTGGCAATGGTGAGCTCTTTTTTTCGCTGAGCTTCCACTGCGCCCAAAGGGCTGCAACTATACCAGTTAATACATCGCCGCTACCGGCGGTTGCCATTGCTGGATTTGGCTTTTTATTGATGTAGTAATCTCCATTGGACGCAACAATCGTCTCTGCGGACTTCAAAATCAGCGTTGTTTTAGTCTTAGCCGAAAATTTCAATGCCGCCTCTTTTTTTGACTCTGGCATAGATTCTCTAAAAACACTGCTCCATAACCTTCGAAACTCCCCGATATGAGGAGTCATAACTAGATTTGCATTGCTAAGCTCATACCAATCTCTAATCCTCGAGAGACAATTTAGGCCATCGGCATCTAACACTAAATCTATATTTTCATTGGATATTAGCCACCTAAGGACATCGACAACATCGCTAGAGACGCCAATTCCAGGCCCAAACGCTACAACATCGCAGCGAGCAACCCTATCCTCAAGCTCAAAAATAGCATCATATCCAATTTTACCGCCCTCATCGCTAAGTGGAATGGTCATATAGGCTGGGTGAAAACCTGCAACAATCTGCCATACACTCCTAGCTGTGGCAATCTCTACTAGCCCTGCCCCACTGCGCATTGCGGCTAACCCAGAGAGACATATCGCCCCGCTCAGACCTGTACTGCCTCCAATCAAAAGCACCCTGCCAAAAGAATTCTTGTATGCATCAGGCTCTCTTGCGCCAAGCTTTGGAATATCTTTAATCTCTGCCAATAGTCTAATCTCCATCTATGAGGGTTTTTCGCTTGAACAAATATGCGTTTCAAGTATATACTGACTTGGCATATAGAACAATAATCAAAATAAAGGATACTCAAGTGAGCGATAATTTCAATATAGGCGATATCAAGGTTGGTTTAAACGAAGATATGTTTGTCATGGCGGGCCCATGCGTTATAGAAGATCTAGATAACTGCCTTGAGATAGCCGAATCTCTGCTTAGGCTGCGCGACAAGACTGGTGTTAAATTTATCTTTAAAGCTAGTTTTGACAAGGCAAATCGCTCAAGCATCTCTAGCTACCGCGGCCCTGGAATTGAGAAAGGCTTAGAAATATTAGCAAGTGTTAAAGAAAAAACTGGGCTCTCTGTAATGACAGATATCCATGAATCGAGCCAACCTGCCATCTGCGCGGAGGTGGTTGATTGCCTGCAAATTCCTGCATTTCTTTGCAGACAGACAGACCTTCTAATCTCCTGCGCGAAAACAAACAAACCAGTCAGCGTTAAGAAGGGTCAGTTTGTATCGCCAGCAGAGATGACGAATGTCGTTGAGAAATTAAGAGAAGGCGGCGCGAAAAAGATAATGCTCTCAGAGAGGGGAACATTCTTTGGCTACAATAGACTCGTCAACGATATGGGCGGGATCGAAGATATGAAATCTCTTGGCTACCCTGTTATTTTCGACGCAACACACAGCACGCAGCAACCTGGCGGTTTGGGCAATGCTAGCGCAGGCACAAGGGAGAAGGCTCCAATCTTAGCAAAGGCTGCGATCGCCGCCGGAGCAAACGCATTATTCCTAGAAGTTCACCCGCGTCCAGAAAAAGCTATGTGCGATGCAGCCTGTGTAATGCCAATAGAATGGATAGAGAAAACTGTAAGTGACTGCAAAGCTATATTTGATATTGTAAGAAAATAATGAATAAGAAAACAAACTATATCTTCGGCCCAGTACCATCGAGAAGACTTGGCTACAGCCTTGGGCTTGATATCATACCGATGAAATCATGCACTCAAAATTGTGTGTACTGCCAACTCGGGCTAGATGCTCCAACAACAGAGACGCTCTCTAGCTTCGTTGATATTGACGATGTCCTTACCGAGCTAGAGAAAAAACTCAAGAGCTGCGACAAAATTGATTATATAACATTAAGCGGTAGCGGCGAACCAACTCTGCATAGCAAACTTGGCGAGCTTATCGAACGCATAAAATCAATCTGCGATATTCCTGTGGCAGTAATAACAAATGGAACTCTGCTCTGGAATAAAAAGGTTGCCGCTGCTTTAGCTAAGGCAGATATAATACTGCCATCACTCGATGCGGGTGACGAGAAAACATTTGAAGATATCAACAGGCCAAACAGCAATATCTCTTTTGATAAATTCGTGCAGGGAATGATTGATTTCTCCGATAGTTACAGCGGAGAAATATGGCTAGAGATTTTTCTAATCAAAGACCGCAACACTTCAGAAGAACAAATCCAAAAGATGATTTCCATCATAGACAAAATCAAACCTGACAAAATACAACTCAACACCGCAGTTCGGCCAACGGTAGAAGATGGTGTCGAGATGGTGGCGCTTAGTGAGTTGGAGAAAATCGCGGAGAAAATCTCCAGAGGCGCCGAGGTTATTGCTGACTTCTCAAAGAAGGGACTAACTTCATCAGGCGGCGATACCGCAAATAATATTCTAGAGATGATTAAGAGACACCCTTGCTGCGTAGATGATATTGTTGCTACACTTGGAATAGATATAGAAGAAGCAAAGTCTATAACCAAGAAGCTATGCGCAGAGAACAAACTCGTTGGCAAAAAAAGAGACAACGCAACATTCTTCTCAATACCAGTAGATAATCTAAAGTAATGGCGCATTTTGACCACAACGAGTTTAGAGCCGGCGAGCATCTTAAGATAACAGTCAGCGGCAACTACAAATCGATTAGACTAGACAACTATCTCTGCGCTAGGTTTGGCAATCTCAGCCGAGCGAAGATGCAACGCATCATAAAGGGCCAAGAGATACTTGTTAATTCAATCAAGTCAAAGCCATCAAGGAAATTGCGAGGCGGAGATGTCGTAGAATTCTACTTACCAGATAGAGAGTTAGTCGCAGACGATTTGCCGATAGATATAATAGCTGAAGATGATGCGTTAATAGTAATCAACAAGCAGCCAGGGATAATTGTACATCCAGCAAGGGGCAATCCAAGAGAAACGTTATTAAACGCCCTGTTGCATCATGCCAACACAAACTTTTCTATCGCAGACCAATACAAGCCAATGGTTGTGCATCGACTCGATAAAGAAACGAGCGGGACGATAGTGTTTGCAAAAAAATCTGAGTATGCTCAAAAAATAGCAGACCAATTTGCAAGCAGAGAAACCCAAAAAATATACCTCGCTTTAGTGCATGGAAAATTACCTCAGAAAACTGGCGAGATAGAAGCTCCTCTAATGCAGCACCCCGGCGGACTTGAGCGGCAAGTTGTTTCTGAGGACGGCAAGTACGCACTCAGCTTATGGGACGTTGTCCAAGAGTATGAAAATTTCTCTCTTGTAAAGATAATTCTAAAAACTGGCCGGACTCATCAGATAAGATGCCATCTATCCCATATAGGTAATCCTATTGTTGCAGATATTCTCTATGGCGGAAAAAATAGTGAATATAAAAATCAAGAATCACAAACGCCCTCTATTATCAATAGAGTTGCACTTCATTCTTGGCAGCTTGGGTTTAAACACCCGATAACCAACCAAGACGTAAAATACATAAGCCCTTTACCAAAAGATATTTACTCCTTTTGTAAGAATCTAAAGGTTCTAGAAACGTCTAAATACTCATTTGACCTAGACAGCATCTAGCAGAGGAAATTAGCCCCTCTAAAATTTCTAATCTCATAATTTGTCTCGAAGGAAATGTGGTTTATACTCATAATTCTCTGCACACTCGCTGATGTTTCTCGTATATCCTTGTAGTAATAATTACAATGGAGAACGATTATGAATAAAACAGAAAAATTGACAGTACTATTGAAAAACGTTAGCGAAAGAGAGAATGTATTAGACCTCAATAAATCTGAGTTAACTTTTCTAAGCAAACTAGACCCACTCGATTTAGCAGAAGCGCAGGGAAGATTAATTGAGTCTGGAGTTGCGGTAAGCGACCTCTATGAAATGTTTGACAAGTTTAGTAATTCTGGTGTAGTCGAAGATCAAATAGAGTTGACAAGAAAGAAATTACCTAGCAATCATTTAATGCGCTATCTACTATTAGAGCATGAGTATAGCTTTGCAATAATTGAAGACTTAAAAGAGGCTTGTAGCGGCATCGTAAAATTTGATAAAATCAAGACTACCTCTAACGAATATCGCAGACTTTACGAAGCAAGTAGAACTCTAGCGCAGACAAAGTTGCATATGGATTTTGAAGATGATGTGCTGTATCCAACATTGAAAAACTATTCTAAGATAAACTTTTTTGAACATGTCAAGGCAGAACATCTCTACCTTAACATTGCAACTGAAGATTTATTTATGTTAGTTAGAGATGTTGCCAGTTATGGTATTAACGATTTTAAAATAAATGTTTCTTCTACTGTTGAATATCTTTGCTCTACAATGAAAGAACATATTTTTATTGAGAATAGTATAATCTACCCAATAATATTAGACTCTTGCAAAGACAAGGATCTCTGGAAATATATGAAGGACTTGCGCAGTGATATGGGATACTCTCTAATCTAGGTAAATTAATCTCTAGGTAAAAAGATTAATCAACTTGGATTCCCATTTTCAAAGCCATCTTTACAAGCTCAGCGGCGTTATCGACGTTGAGCTTTCTCATTATTCTGTGCCTGTGATTCTCAACAGTACGAACACTTCTAGAGAGTATTGTTGCCATCTGTTTATTACTGTGACCATCACAGATAAGAGAAAGAATTTTCAGTTCAGAAGTGGTCAGCGCCTTATCGCCCTGCCCGTCTGGTCCGTAAGAAATATTGAGCGCTGCCTCTACTATTGGAATAAAAGTTTCTTCATCCAGTGGTTTTTCGACAAAGTCTATCGCTCCAGATTTAACTGCATCAACTGCCATAGGGACATCTCCATAGCCTGTGATAATTAAAACTGGAAGTTGCGGCCTCACCTTTTTCACTTCATGGAGCAATGTGATGCCATCCATTCCTGGCATATTCACGTCTGTAATCAAAAGTCCACAATCGTTGCGTACAATATTATTCAAACATTCTCTAGCGTCATTAAACTTGGTAACCTTGCAACCTATATCTTTGAGTGAATTGCCAAGCGTCTTCAAGATTGACGGTTCATCGTCTACAAGAAAAACTTTCTTAATGTGTCGTCTTGTCATGATCTTCTCTCCAATTTCTAATCAGCTTTTACGGGAAAATTAACTTCAAAGCAAGTACCAATTCCAAGTTCCGACTCTACTTCAATCTTTCCACCTCTGCCCTCAAGCAAGTCTTTGACAATAGAGAGGCCAAGACCAGTTCCATTCTTTGGAGATTTTGTCGTAAAGAAAGGCTCGAATATTTTAGGCAATTTCTCTTTTTCAATTCCTTTACCGCTATCTCTAAATAAAATCTTAACGCTGCCGTTAGATTCACAGGCAGATATAGTGAGGGTATTGGGCTTGCCTGGAACAGTTGCTTGAATGGCATTTTGAATTATAACGAAGAATATCTGATCAAGCTCACCTTTGTTCGCCCATACAGGTGGCAGCTCAGAAAAGCCCTGTGTTTTAACTGTCAACCCAGACCTCTTTGCAAGAGCCATAAGAGATGCAACTATCTTGTCTAGGTTTTTCTTAAGATCAATCTGAACTATTTCATCTCTAGGCATTTTTCTCGCAAACTCTCTAAAACGCTGCACAATCTTTGTAGCATTATCTAACTCAGATAAGCTATCATTTAGATTTTCTACCGCTACATCATCTTTCAAGTCCATCTTTCTAAGTCTGCGCAGACTTTGCTGCGTCAACAATCTAAGAACGGTGAGCGGTTGATTGAGCTCATGCGCGACCGTTGCGCCAAGAACACCAAGTGATGCTAGCTGCTCGGTACGCATCATTTTTTCTCGATATACATTTAACTCATTCTTTATTTTCTCACTCTCAGTTATATCTCGAGAGATAATTGCGACAGCAAAAACACTTCCGTCTTGAGCTAGCAATGGTGTAAGCGTAGAATCTATCCACTCTTCTTTAGAATCTTCATATAGGTGGTCGTGTATATGAAGAATTTTTCCAGACTTTAGCACTTGGCTAACTCTATCACGCCAGAGCGAGGCAGTATCAACTCTGTCGCAGAAAATGTCTAAATACTTCTCCCCAAAGACAGCCTCTTTCTCTTGAGCGATATGGGCAAGGCCTGCTTTGTTTGCATATAATAAATGCCCCGTTTTGCTCCAAACAAATATCCTATCATCGGTAGATTCAAAGACCGCTCTAAAACGCTCTTCACTTCTGAGTAGATTATTTTGAGCCTCATATCTTGACAGAACATTTGATAAAATCTCAGTCGCCAATTTAAATAGACTGACAACCTCAGGGCCCCACCTCTTATATTCGTACATTGATTCAAAACCAAGAAAACCAATCAACTTACTGTCTCTTGTCATTGGAATTAGAAGCATCGTTTTGGTATTCTCGCGTTTTAAGAGACCGATAAGCATCTCATCATCAATATCTTCATCACTATGAATTAATAGAGTCTCAAGGTTAATGAGCCTAGATGAGATGGTTGGAACATCACTCATTCTGATAGTCTTAAGATCTTGCTGCAGTGGGCCAAACTCTTGCTTATACCATTCTATCTTTAACTCTACAGTATCATCACTTACTATCTCATATAAAAAAGCCCGATCTAGACCTACAAACTCTGAAATTGCTTTGAGAGTTTCACGTATTCCAGTTACAATCTTTTGGGCTGGTAGGTCAATGAAGTATGTACTCATATTCATCAAGATACTCTCAAACCTCATACGAAATTCTGAGAGTTGTAATGCTTGGTGTTCCCTAGATTTATCTCTAGCATAGCAAACGGCACTTACAACATTACCATCTTTGATTATAGCAGAGATACTAATTTCAAAGAAGATAATATCGCTGCCATTTAAAACTCTCTCTTGGTATGTTAATGGCTCTCCCTCTCTTAACACATACTCGATAGACTGAAACAATCTATTACGAGATAGAGATGTGACATCAAAGAACCAGTCAAAACTATTTTGTCGCTCGGATTCACCGGACCAGCTCTCCAAGAACTCTTTGCTAATCCAAGAATCAATAACATCCATATTTTTATTAACAAGAAGAACAACAGTATCCTGTATAGAATCTAATATTGCATTGAATGCCTGTTCGCTAGTACAGACCGGAGGATGCGGAGTCTTTGAATCTAGTATCTTAGATGACGAATCACTCAAACCAGCTTCTAAATTTGGTGCTCGATTTTGCCTAAAAGGTTTTTTTGACATCAATACCTCTGCAAATCTAATTTATATGCTACCGATACCACTGTTAGGACCGCAACATAGTTTTGGCTATTTTACCCTCAAGAGATTCTATCTGCAAATCAATTATACCCTCAGAATGCATCTTTAATCCATGAAAATCCGAGCTTAAGCAATAGAGCCCCTAACCTTACCATCTCAATTACCAAAGTTTCAGGGAGTTGCAAATGAAATGGTTATTTTGGGGATTTATCTTTAACAATACAAAGAATATTGCCGAAGCAATATGTACAAAACCGTATTATATGGAGATATTAATGAAGATCGCTATTGCATCGGACCACGCTGGTTATGATTACAAGGAGCTCACAAGAGAATTCCTACTCAAAGAAGGGTATGAAATCGAAGACTTTGGCACATGCTCTAACCATTCATGTGACTATCTAGATTTCGTAGTACCCGCTGCGCAAGCTGTTGCTGACAAAAGATGTGATATTGGCATCTTATTGGGAGAAGATGGTAATGGCGAAGCAATAGCTGCGAACAAGATATCTGGCATCAGATGCGCCATTGCATGGAACAAAGAAAGCGCTAGGCTTGGCAAAGAACACAATAATGCCAATATGCTCTCTATAGGCCAAGAAATGGTTTCTGATGAGGATTTACTTGAGATTTTAGACAACTGGCTAAAGGTTAGCTTCAAAGGCGGCAGGTATAAAAAAAGAATCAATAAGCTAGAGAGTATATTGAGCCATTAATTGGATGAGAATACAATATAAAATAAGTGCTTGTTTAATTTTGAGCTTACCATATAATCTAATTCTGAATTGTTGTGAACATTAATACAATTTTTCATGTTCTATTTTGGTTTTGGGTATTTTAATGACATCAGGCATTATTAATGAACAGGAATTCAGAAGCTTAATTGCAAGCAGAGCTAGTTTTCTTTTGAGTATATCGCGACATCTGGCAAACCACTCCATGCCAAAGGCGATTCTAACTAGACCTTTTCTAGGCGAGTTGCTTAGCCAATCAACTCATACCGAAGAACTTCTAGATGCTTACGGAGCTTCGAACAACCAGAGATGGTGTAAATTCAGATCGTTAGTGGCTGCCATCAAACTCTACTCAGATGTATGCTACGAACTTTTGCATATCGAAAGTGTTCTTCCTCAATACAGACTTCTTCCACTTGAACATGATTTTGGTAACGCAACAGAACAAACTCTAAGCTTCACAGGCAAAGTCTTAATAAAAGCTTGCGATAGACTCGTCAAGAATGCTCACTTGCTCAATATTCCTATTAGCGATAAAGCAATAAACGACGACGCATACTTTGAAATTCTCCCATCTGGCAGACTAGAACAAGACAACGCTCTGCGCAAGATAAATGACATTGGTAAAATCGTGACACTACTCGCAACAGCATTCTTGAATATGACTGCTAACAGAAGAATGCTTAACATCTCAAATTGCCAGAGACCTATGGACTATAAATCTTATTTAAATAGCCCTATAAGCGAAGAAAACCTGAGAACACTACAGCTTAAATTTCACAACCTACAGTCTCTCTACGACACATATGTGTCAAAAAGTAACACTGAACACATAGACCCATCTCTACCTACATTACGTGGACATATTAGTGTAGTACTACATCTTTTGCGGGTCGCAACTTCATTTGCCCATTATTATGAGCGGCACATGAGCGTCCACGAGCATCCATCTCCTGGACATAGCGAGCCCCTAGTTAAGCCGGTAACTCTATTGGCGTTTTTACTAGACTACACAGTATCTTACGTTAAACAATACACAATTTGCGCACAGAAGATATGTCAAGATATGCTGCACAAATACGCTGAGATTGGCTCTTTAGAAGTTCCCGTCCCAAGGTACAGGGGGTTCCATGTACGTCCATCAACTCTTGTATCAATGATTGCTATTCACTACGGTAGTGAGGTAAAGATGGAGTTTGGCAATCAATGGTATGATGCGAGCTCTCCACTCGAATTGTTTAGAGTTAATGAATATATTAACGCTAGGAAGAGAAAATGGCTCACATCAGAGATTGTTCGACTAGACCTCGAAAATAAATTCTGCAAATGCGGCAATATTAAGGACGCTGTGTACAATATTGTAATGCAACTATCTGAGAATGGTGACCTTATGATATACGAGCAAGCTCTTGAGATTGATGAGCACAAACAAACAGATGAGACATTACTTGAACGAGCAAAAGAAGAGATTGCCAAGATGCTAGCAATAGGCAAAATTGATATTATAACGGATATTACAGTCAGATTTAAGGGTGATAAACGCGTACTGCAAGATATAGAGCTGCTAGCAAAAAATGGCTATGGCGAAGATAACTTTGGAAACAATATATCACTACCACCAGAACTTCAATATCTAAGACGATAACGCCGCTACAACTAATCACTAACACCTTTATTCTTCGTGGCTATTTGACAGCCTTTTGAACATCCTCGTTAGCATCTTGCGATGTGTTCTCTGTAGTAGATTTTGACTTAACATTTTCCTCTTTTATATCATCTACTATTATTTTCCAGCGACCAACTGCCTCCTTCCAAGACAACCTCTCGCTTGGTGCCTTAATTGCCACGATGCGTTTGTATAAATCAATCTTTACAGAAGAATCAACGTATTTATCGGTAAAATAAGAGTCAACAGCCCTCCCATAGCCCTTGCTTACAACAATATCAGATCTACCAAGCTCCCACGCAAGTATCTCGCTTGCTCTGGAGATATCACCTACGCTCAATGAATATTTAAGAAGTTCAAGGTTCACCTTTTGAGCGGTCTTTGGATCAAGACCTAGATTAAGGGCAGATTCGTAATATTTTGCCGCTATTGAATTATCTTCTTTTTCTGTATATATTTTTGCCAAACGAAGTTTTGATTTCACTTCAAAACCAGACTTCTTCTCAGATAGATTAAGAACCTGCACCTGTCTATCTACCGGCACTTTCATCTTCTCAAAAGTCTCTAGCCACTTCCATATAACCTGACCATCAGAACGAGATAGAATCTTTAAAATTGAATCCCAGGCTCGATCACTATCTTTACTCAATATACCACTTAGCCACTCTAAATCGCTACTTTGACCAACCTTACCTGCAAGAGCTACAACAGTATCAACAACTCTAGAATCTGGAGATTCATATAGCTTGCTATTCTTGAAATTATGAAGGGATGCAGCGCTATCAATGTTAATCAAACCATTCATAGCTGCAATCTTAATCTCAACAGATTTCGACTCTAAATACTTACTAAAAGAATCATGAAATACCTTTGCGCTTAAACTGCTATAGTAATTGGAGTCTTGACACAAACCTGCCATAACCTTTAGCAAGCCAAGTATCAGCTTATCATCATTATTTGAAACGGCCTTATCAAAACTCGCTCTTACAAGAGAGAGACCTTTGCTAACAACTTCCTCACCAACCCCATTTTTCTCTATCATTCTTGCAAACGATTTTGCTCCCGCCACAACTTTGAGCTTATTTGAACTTTGTAAAAAAGACTCTGCAATTCCTATTGCTGCGACCCTAAGAGGCTTATCAACAACAACCTTTCCATTGGAAATAGAAGCATAATAACAGGCTTCGCTTAGGGCATTTAACTCTGATATTGCAGCGTAATCGTTTAGTTCCTTCTTTAGCTGATTCAAAAGAGCCTTTGCTGGTGCAATGTCTCCCATATATACAAGTAAATCCGCAACCGAAGAGCGAACTTGCCAACTATTATCAGCAATCATATCTATGAGAACAGGGGAAAATTCATCGGGTAGTTTAGTAGAATTTTTCCACTGAGAAACTTTATCCAGCGCCCAGAGCCTTACTTTAGCCTGTGAACTTTGCAGTTGCTCAAGCAAAAACTCTTTTCTGCCATTATTAACAGTTTTAAATTGATACAAATCTTCTAGAACGGCTAAATGTTCAGCTCTGATTTTCTCCATATCAATATTAAGTTGCCTAAGCTTAGCCTCTTGACGCAGAAGTCTTTCTTTAACAATCTGTTCTGGAGTCTTTTGACCGAGGTCGGATATAACCTGCCTCCATATTTTCTTATCCTTACCAAGCGGAACCCATTCTTGAAGAGCTTCATCTGCAGCTTGCGATATCTGCGGGTTTGAATTGTCTAGCAGTTTAACTAGCTCAGGAATAACATCTCTATTAGGCAGAGAAGCTTTTAGTCCATTTATTGCATTGAGCCGAACCTGAATTGGGTTAGACTCGTCAGAAACTATCTTAACAAGAGTTGGCCCTACAAGGCTATAATCAAACATTGATAGGGCCTGACAACCTAGATTTGACACCTCTTGGTCATCGATGGTAATCGCCTTGCAAAGAGCAACTGCTAACTGGTCAGCATTGGGAATTTTTCTGGACCAATTATCGCTCTCAATAATAGCTAGAAAAATAGCTGTCTTAGCCTTAGCATCAGTATCACTGTTTAAAATTTTGAGGACTAACTCTCTCGACGCAGTCTTATCGCTAAGGAGCAATTGCTTTGCTGCGACAACCCTAACATTTTGATCTCCGTCGGAGAAAAGCATTGTTTTGTTAATCAGAAACTGATCGCTAGATGCATCTCCTGCAACTTCAGCACTAACGATAGAAACAAAAAAAACTAATAATATCAAAAAAAATAACTGCTTCAAAGCTATCGCCCCAAAATCTCTTAGCCACAATTAAAGTTCAAAAAAAATGGAAAGACGAGACATCTCTCCATCTAAGTTGAAGTATTTATAG
>WGDE01000069.1 GCA_015493385.1 Phycisphaerae bacterium | reverse complement strand
ATATATATCGGGGGGATTCGAACACCCGTGGAATTTGCAAAGCAAATTACACAAACGGGGGTTGCTCGCAAAGAGCCGCGAGGCAACGCCGAGCGAATCCCCCTCTCTCCGCATAAAACAGCCTACGGCGATAGCCGTATTCCATATTATCCAGACGCTTCTAAGAGAACCAACTCACAAGCGTTACTCAACGCCCACTTGCAATTCCAAACCCCATCGCCTCTTCATGCCCTTCATTGTAAAAATCTATTTCATCTGCGTCATTTGCGTTTAATTGTTTTACAGAATAACCATATTACAGTAGATTCTACCTATGAACTTAATAATTATTGAAAAACATGAACTCTACAATAATCAAGTTGTCTTAACTGGGCAGCGGTTCAAGCATATACGAGATATATTGAGATGCAAAGTTGGTTCTAGCATTGAAGTTGGTATGCTTGGAGGAAAATCTGGCAGTGCCAAGGTCCTTGAGATCTCTCGCAGACATGTGCTGCTTGAATGTGAATTTGTAAAGAAACTCAAACAGCCGCCAAGACAGCTTGATATAGTCTGCGCTTTGCCAAGGCCTCAAACCTTAAAGAGTGTATTGCAAATCTCTGCGACGATGGGCGTAAGCAATATACATATCATACGCGCAAACAAGGTGGAACCTTGCTATTTTAATGCTTCAACGATTGAGCCATCTCAGATGCGTAAACAACTTATCAAAGGACTCAGCCAAGGCAGAAATACGTTATTACCAGAGGTTCATATACACAAGCGATTTAAAAACTTCATATCGAAAACCTTGCCCGCTATCTGCGACAAGAAAAACTCAAAGGCACACAAGCTTCTCTTTGACCCATACGCAAAGGACATTGTCGGTTCCAAGCATTTAGCTAAAGCAGAGCATATAATAATAGCAATAGGACCAGAGGCTGGATGGGTTCCTTTCGAGATTGAGTTCATGATAGAGCATGGCTTCAAATTATATCAACTTGGTCCATGGCCCCTAAGAGTAGAACATGCCCTAGTCTCCGCAATCTCTCAAATCGAGCTGGTTAATGCGCAAATCTAACTAAAGGTTGCCAGACACCTTTAGTTTTACAGCAGTTTTTGAAATGTGAGATCAAATCTCAAGTCGTTTAGAAGAACTCCGCTGGCATCTGTTATCAGACGGATATTTTTCCAGAGGGCTGCACCCGTGCCTTCTTCTGAGAGCGAACCTATCAAGAGACTCTTTTCGTTCATATATGCAATACTAAATATCCTATGCTTCAAGAAAGATATTGGATCGCCAACTTTGACTTTCATCTTTTCGTTAAAAATTTCTTTTCCGTCAACGTTAACTATTATGTGAGAGTCTTTCATCGTAATTTGATAATCGTGAAATTTATCAGCTGTGTTAAACGCGATAGATTTTCCAGTATAGTAGAGGGATATCTTATTTGGTTCTAAAGTAAGAATCTCTAGATTTTTACCATCGGCAATTCTAATCACATTACTAAGCGGGCAACTTGATTTTTGAACCTTCACATCTAAGGCAATTTTTAAGTCTTTTGATGGTATCTCATAGATTGGGTAGATAAGGTTTGCGCATTGAGTTTGCTTCGTACCCGTGTCGCTAATCCTGTAAGCACCATCAACAATTGTCTCGCTCTGAGCCTTGTTCGCCGGCGCATAAAGCCTGCACCATGGTACCTGCGTCTGCGCGTTCTGCAAGAGATGGTCGCCCTTAAATATTGCAAGCTCTTTATCGTTATCTTCCTTGGAAGATTTTGCAGAAACTTCAACTTTATTAATTCCCATCTTAAAAAATTCTAAAGGCGCTTCAAAAACAATAGTAGAATTTTTGCTCGCACTAATCTGCTCAGCTCTTTTAAGCTCGTTGCCATTAACTCTAATTGCAACTTTAGAACCAAGCTCTTTCACGTCTATATATGCCGTTAAAGTTGGCAAAGCAGCTATAACTTTAGGGTCGCTAAAATCATCACCAATCTCTAGCTTATACTCTCTCTTGGAACCAGTAGCAATATACACAGGAGTGTAATAGCTAAGAGGAGCGAGGTTGTTAAAGTCTTCGCCATTGCTAAGGTAATTTTGCGGCGGGCAGTATCTATAAGAGATAAAGTAGCTTTTATCATCAAAACGAATATCGTCTAGACTTCCGCGCAGCCCTTCATGCAGCCAACCCTCTCCTTCGCGGTTGAAAAAGTATAGACCGTCTGCTCCCGCGGCTAACGCCGCCGCTTCCCTTGCACGGACGGCTGGGAATGAGTGACGGTTAAAGCCTGGGGCAAATTTCCTAATCCTAGTCTCATCCATAGACGGATAAAATTTCACGCCATATTTCTTACAAACATCTACGCTATCTTGCCAAGGGTTTAGCCTCATATAGAAACTGCCAATATAGATATCTATGAGTTTCTCCTGCATCCATTTTTCAACGTCTAGACCACAAGCCCTAGAATATCCAAGCGAGTCTGGCACTCTCACGGCAACTAAGATTGGCTTGCCTCTCTTTCGCCCTATCGATTCTGCAAGGGTTCTAATCTGACGCATGCAATCAGTCATCATCTCGCATTCTTCATCGCTTGCATCTAGCCCATAACCTACCGATCTGAAATATTGTAAGTGACGGCAAAAATCCAGCTCAATCCCATCAGGGTCATAATTTGTGAGCAATTCCTTGACTATCGCCACAAAACGATTTCTAATCTCTTTGTGGGAGAAATCTACCGAACTCCAGCTACTGTAACGCGGGCGGTGATAGTAAGAGCCCATCAATAGCTCTGGGTGTTTCTCCTTGTATGGAGGAAACAGAAAGAATGGATTGTCTTTGCTATGGTGGATATCGTGCGTGTCATTGCAGCGCAGTGATATGAAAAACTCAAGATTGTTGTCACGGGAGAACTCCTGCGCTATTTGCAAAGGATCTGTGCCCTGCGATAAAAACTCTCCTGTAACATTACGACTACTCTTAGAATCTGGATCAACTAGAAGTTGGTCGCCAACAGTAGTCTTGCTGGTAAGATAACCAAAACCAGAACTAAGCGGGCAATAGGAAACTGTGTCAATTTTCGTGCCCAGTGCATGGGTAAGTCTTCTGCTGATAAAATTTTCTTTTGTAGCCTTCAGCGATTTTGGAAAATAAAGAGCGTCGCAGCCATCTGTATTGTAGACAACGTCTCTCTTGCGATCTAATGCCTGTTTTTTTAGTTCTTTCCAATCAGAATCACTCATAGCAACCGCCTGCGATGAAAACATTAAAAATAGATAGCACCCACATATCAACTGCAACTTCAATCTCATTATACCACCGTTTTTTTCACATCGTTCATTGTCAAACTATAAGCTCTTTATTCTACACAAAAACCATCAAGAAGAAACATATACTTATAGAAAATCAAGGCAAATTTAAATCGCATTTATTTAACGCAAAAGATTAAAATAAAATAGACGATTTAATTTCGTTTCGTTTGCACCTCTTGCATCCTCAATCGTTATTCAATGCCCATCTGCATTACAAACTTCAAGCCCTTATCGTAAAAAAAAATTGGCAATTAGTCGCTAATGAAATACAATCGCTCAGATGAAAAATGCAATAGAACAATATAGGCAACTGCGCAGGCGAGTAGAGAAAGATTCCGAGGCGCTTAGTAAATTGCACGCAGACAATATTGTATGCGCAGCTGGTTGCTGTGATTGCTGCACAAACCTCAGCGTGTTTCCTGTTGAGTTTTATTCTTTGCTAGAGACTCTCAAGGCAAATAATCAGACCAAGCTCAGTTTCAATGAAGATCTCCCCTGCGGCTTTTTGAAAAACTCACTCTGTAGTATTTATCAATCGCGGCCTTTGATATGTATGAGCCATGGAATTCCAATTGTTTTTCTAAATGACGAGCTTGAAGAACTCCAGTACAGCGTTTCCTTCTGCGAGAAAAATTTCACCCACGCCGATCTTGACGAAATAGAATTTGACAGTAGCAACACTCTCAATATTGACGAGTTAAATAGTGAGCTGTCACAAATCAATTGCGACTTTGTCAACAAACGCAAAGAAGAAGGGCTCGACACGCCAGAGCGTATTGAGCTGCGCAGACTGTTAGATTTTCTTTAGGGTTCCGTTAAATATATCTATCGCCTGCTAAAAAAAGTCTCAAACGTTGCTTTATATCCTTGTGCAAAGTATAATCCTACGCCATGAGAATAAATGCAAACAAATTCATAAACAACGCAGTTTTCACCATAGCTCTATGTATAAGTGCGTTGGCTATGATATTTATGCAAGAACCCTACAATATAAGCCTTCTTGGCTGGGTGGCTCTTGTGCCTTTAGTCGTAGCGTCTCTTAAGTTGCGTGTCGACAAGTGGTTACTCTTAACTTCGTATCTAATCTTATCCGCCTACTGGACAGCGAATGTCTACTGGATAGGTTACATCTCGACTGCTGGCTGGATTATGGTATCTCTAGTGTTGGGGGTATATTGGCCATTTTCAATTGCAGCACTAAAATATCTGCACAGTAAAAAAATGCCGCTGCCACTAGCCCTGCCGCTCGTTTGGATTGGTGCGCAAAGCTGGCAAGGTTTCATTATGGGTGGCTTCAATTGGGGCTTTCTTGGGCACAGCCAATACCAAAACCTACATATGATTCAAATTGCTGATATTTTCGGCGAACCGGCCGTTAGTTTCATAGTCGCAATGGTAAATGGTATGATTGCAAGCCTCTTCACTTATAAGATTACGAGAAAGACATTCTTTGAGGCATCAATCACTATCATTACTCTCTGCGCAGTATGGATATACGGAGATATCACCCTTAAAAGCTCAAAATCAACCATCTCGCAAGGCCCGCTAGTGGGAATAATCCAGCCAAACGTGGCCAGCAGTGATAAAGAAGAGATGTCTAATGCGATGAAGATTGTTGACGATATGATGGCCCTTAGCCAAGAAGCGATAGATGCGGGCGCACAAATCATTGTATGGCCAGAAACAATGGTACTTGGAATTATCAACAAAGAATATCTAATCTACTGTAATAAAGACGGAATCGATTGGCAACTTCACCGCAAAATCAGTAAATTTGCCAATAACAGGTGCAACTTGCTAGTTGGTTCATTATCTGCAGATGTCGCAGTAAAAGATGGAGAATTTATAATAGCAAATCAGTACAACTCAGCATTCTTGTACCAAAAAGACTCCAAACAATTCACGCAACGGTATGACAAGAGATATCTAGTACCATTTGGTGAGTACATACCGCTAGCAAGCAACAAATTCATCAGAAAAATACTGATGCATTTCGTTCCATACGATTACGACTACAGCCTAACGCCCGGCAAACACTATACAGTCTTCACCATAAAAGATGACAAAAAAGTATATAAATTTGCCACTATGATATGCTATGAGGATACAGACCCCAAAACCGTGAGAAAGCTATCTTACAGTAAAAAGAGAAATAGCAAACAAGACTGGCTCTTTGATATCAGCAATGATGGCTGGTATGTCAAATTTGATGAAGCTGGCATGCACCCAAGTAGCGAGCTGAGCCAACGTACTGCAATTAACGTTTTCAGGGCTGTCGAAAATCATATCGCGATAGCTAGAAGCGTTAATACTGGAATAAGCTGTATTATAGATTCAAATGGAAAGATTAGAGACACATTCAAAGCCGCAACTCTAGCACACAATTTCAAAGAAAGAGAGGCGGTTTCTGGCTGGCTTGTCGATAACATACCTATAGATACAAGGGTTACGATATTCTCAATTGTGGGTTTATGGTACAAATGGATATTCATCCTAATATATCCAATACTTGCAATAGCTGGATTTTTCCTTATTAAGAACAACAATAAATCGAGGTAACAATGACAATACCTAAAAAACTCTTACTTCTCTTATTAATATCAACGTCTATGCAGGTATGGGCTCAAGCCGCTTTTACTGGGCTAGATTTAACGCCCGCCAGAAGCAAAGTAGAACTTAGAGCTTTAGAAATTCTTAAAGAAGATTTAAAAAGCGAATACCCCATAATGCGCATGCATGCAATTGAAGTTGTTGCTGACTCAAAGCAAATGTCGTTGATGTCAGAAGTAACCAAGATGCTAGATGATGAGTTTGAACCAGTCAGGTTTGCGGCAGTCCTAGCTATTGGAGATACAAACTACTCAGCAGCGAGTTACACGCTTAAAAAGCACAAAAATGACCCTGCCAAGAGCGTACAAGTGGCAATAGCATATGTATTAACAAAATTTAAAATTGAAGATGACCACAGTGATATAATCAACGCCACTCTAAGCGATGACCAAACAGTAAAGGCCAACGCTGCCCTTGTAGTGGGTAAGCTTGGGGACAAAACGCTATCGGTTTTCCTGCACAAAATCCTGCAAGACCCGAAAGCCCAAGACAAAGCAAAGATTCAAGCAATAGAATCGCTTGCAATGCTAAAAGACCCTTCAAGCTTCCAAAAAGGCTGGGCGTTACTGATTAGCAAACGCGCAGACGATAGAATTATGGGTATTAGAGTTATGGAGCATTTAAACTCTAGAGATGCGACCAATGCAATAAGAACAATGTACCATGACAATCTGATTGAAATACAAATGGCAGCAGCAGCATCTCTATGTAGACTCGGTGACTCTGACGGCCCAATACGTGTATACCAGTATTTCAGAGATGAAATTGGCAAACTTGACAGTGATACAAAAAGCAGAACGAATATCCAAGCCACAATTGGTCTTGGCTACTGTAAAGATAAAATATTCGATAAATACCTAAAAAAGATGCTCAAGGACAAAACCCCATCTACAAGGTTGTACGCTGCGCAGGCGGTGTTAATAAGGGCCAAACTACCTGAAAAACAGCACTATCAACACTAAGTATATAGGAATTCACACGATATCTGAGGGGATTAAAGAGATTATTCTCGAAATAACAATTGGCATAAGCCAAAAAAAACTTGACCTCTAATGCAGTGACGCTTAGAATCTCGATACCTGTATGTGTGACTACATTCAGTAACCGCTCTAAATTATAGGTTAGAGATTATTTAAAAGAACAATTATAAAGTTTATTGACGACCATTTCGGTCGTTAGTGCTGAAATTAAGGAGTTTAGTCTTGAGCACATTCACAAAAGTACTTGTAGTTTTGCTGTCGCTGTCATGTATCTTCTTAAGTGGAGCGACTGTTAGCTATGTCGCAAAGTCAAATGACGCTGTCAAGGAAAATGAACAGCTCAACAACGACATCAAAAACATCAAAGCACAGAGCAACATTGATGCTAGAGCTGCAAATGAGAAAAGAATCGCAGATGCTCTTGAGATTAAAAAACTACAAACAGAGAAAGTTGCTCTTGAGAACGAAAATCAGAATATGATGATCGACCTCAAAAATGCCCAGAGAGCTGCAATTAAATGGGAAGACAGATCTCTAAGCTGGGAGGGTGTTGTTATTGGTTTCGAACAAACTATCTCGGACATGCAAAAATCTTTGATTTCAACTAGAGACTTGCTCGCTAAAGAACAGAAGAAAAGCATTAAGGCTAGCAACGATCTTAACGATATAACAATTGCACTTGATGAGCACATTGTAATGCTTGAGTCTCTAAAGGCAGAGAAAAAACGCCTTCTTGAGCAGAAGGCAATGCTTGAGAAACAAGTCGATGCACTTGCATCAGGCAAGAAAATACCGGCTGTAACACCTGTGACACAGGTTCCAGATATGGCAACACCAGCAGAGACAAACTCATACAGCAATGCTATTCAAGGGCTCGTAACAGAGGTAGCCCCAAACCTAGTGTCTCTTTCAATCGGAACTGCTGACGGTGTTTCTACTGGAATGAAGTTTCACGTAACAAGAGGCGACAGATTTATCTGCGACCTTCTCGTAACAGATGTTGACGTTGACAAGGCTGCAGCAATAATAGAACTTAAGAACGCTTCGCCAAAAATCGGTGACACCGCTTCTACAGAACTTTAATCAAAGGAGGCACAGGAAACCGCAATGGCAAAACGAAATAATAATTATATTCCGAACAATGTTTACACCGCCCTTCTAGCTTGTGCGGTGAGTGTTGTATTTCTAACTGCTATTTTTGTTACTATAAAATGCATTAGCGAGTACGGCTCACTATTCTAGATTCAATAGGGATTGTCTTAAGTAGCAGTCCTTCTTTTTGTACGAGGAGTCGGAAAGGGATTTCAAGTGATACTCGATGCAATTCTCGGCATGTTTAGTACAGATATGGGCATAGACCTTGGTACATGCAACACTTTGGTTTGTGTGAAAAATGAGGGAATCGTTCTCAACGAACCATCGGTGGTTGCTGTACGCAAAGGCACCAATACCGTCTTAAACGATGGGGCTGCAGTTGGTCTTGTTGCGAAGGAGATGCTCGGCAAAACTCCCGGTTCAATCAGCGCAATCCGTCCCCTCAAAGATGGCGTAATTAGCGACTTTGAAGTTACTGAGGCTATGCTTGGCTACTTCATAAAAAAAGTACATGGGCGTGGCAAATTCGTTAGGCCTAGCGTAGTAATCTCTGTTCCAAGTGGCATAACTGCCGTAGAACGCAGGGCTGTAATTGACAGTGCAGAGCGGGCTGGTGCACGCAAAGTTTACCTCGTAGATGAACCAATGGCTGCTGGCATAGGCGCAGGTCTGCCGATTACAGAACCAACAGCCTCGATGATCGTTGATATTGGGGGTGGTACTACCGAAGTTGCAATTATGTCTTTAGCGGATATTAGCACCTGCGAATCTATTAGAATTGGTGGAGATAATTTTGATGAAGCTATCATAAGCCACCTCAAACGTACATACAATCTGCTCATCGGAGAAGCTAGAGCAGAAAAGGTAAAAAAACAAATTGGCTCTGCTGCCCCTCTTGATGAAGAATTAACAATGGAGGTTGCAGGTCGCGATACAATTTCAGGCTTACCTAGAAAAATTGTCATCACAAGCGAGGAAATACGCGAAGCGATGCGTGAGCCTGTTGCGGCTATTATTGAAAGCGTTACCCAAACACTTGAGAAGGCTGAGCCAGAACTAGCTGCAGATTTGATTGAAAATGGCGTTCATATTTGTGGTGGTGGCTCAATGTTGCGTGGTCTTGATAGGGTTCTAGCAAATGCGACAGGGCTTGGAGTTACACTCGTGGACGACCCACTAACCTGTGTTGCTAGGGGAACGAGCGTGTATCTTGAAAACCTCGAAGAGTGGAAAGACACTCTAGATCAAAATAATTTCTCTTGGGATTAATAGGACGTATCCATCTCTAACTGATGGATCGATTATTATGCATGGCAAGGCACAAAATTAAGGAAAATTCAGCTACTCCTTTTACGACATTATTGCTAATATCGCTAGCATTATTGTTCTTGCCTCAGTCTATCACAAAAAATCTCAACTTTTTCTTCATAGAACTATTCAAGCCTTTTTTGAGCATTGGCATCGATAGACCTAAGAAAATCTTTCTATCCAGCGACACTTCTGGAGATATTGTTTCACGCGCTGAGTACGACCGCCTCTGGAGAGCGTATAAAAATATTGAATCAGAGTTGTTACTACTAGAGGATAAATACGAAACCCTTGCTAAATACAGGCTCTCTATGCCATTGCCAGGGCCTGCACTAATGCCTGCTGGCGTAGTTACGACTCAGCCATCGCAGGAAATCATCATTGACAGAGGTAGCAACGACGGAATTAAAAAAGGCTTCTATGTACTGGGGGCAGATTCAATTATAGGAGAGGTTATCGAGACATCGCCATCCACGTCGCGCATTGCCCTATTAACAAAAAAGAATCAGATGATTCAAGTGAGAATCCTACGAGATGGCAAACGCAAATATTTCAGCGCCAATATGATTGGTACTGGTCTGGGCTATTGCAAAATAGATTTATTGCCAACACATGAAGATATTCAAAAGGGAGACAGTGTTTACGCCGCACCAAAGCCGGGAATATTGGGCGGTGCTTACATAATAGGAGAAGTTGCAAAGATATGGCCGTCTAACGAAAATCCCCTCCTATGGGATATCACAGTTAAGCCAAGCGTATCAGCTAAGGATTTAAAGGATGTTGCTGTTATAATAATGGATCCAAAGGAGGTCTCTGGTGCGCTGGATTAGTTTTATTATTACACTCTTATTCTTTACCGTAGTTGGTAGCGGCAATCTAATAAATTACTTCAGCCTTGGTGAGCTAAATATTAAACCGCAGCTATTAATAATTCTTTTAATCTTCCTTACGTCACACGTAAACTCACGTGATGCAACCATGCTTTGTTTCACTATAGGTTTCTTCGCCGATGTTAGTGGAGCTACTGTTGGCCCTGCTATGGTTGCATTTGGGCTCTGGGGTTACCTATTCTCAACAATAAAAGAAATGCTTGTGCTTAACCGAATGAGATATCAAGCTCTAATTCTTTTTTTATTCTCAGCGATATCTCTGGCGACAATAGAGGCGCTGACATTCTTTAAAACTGGCCAGAGTTCTCCAAGGATTTTCTACAGTATCATTTTAAATTCGCTATACACTGCACTTGTTGGGCCAATAATCTGGAAAGCTTTGATGAGTATTTCATTCATATTTGGCTTCACTAACCCACATAAAAGAAGGTAGAGATACTCTCCATGTACAGTCGTAGACTAAAGACATTTATCCTGATATTCATAATATTCATATCAATATGTCTGATTAGGCTCGTGCAGCTTCAGATATTTGAATGCAATGATTCCAGAGAGAAGATTGATCAAATAGGGCTAGCTCCCGCACGAAGTATACCTACGCTTCGCGGGTCTATATTAGATAGGCATGGAGAAGCCATTGCAACAGAACAACCAAAATTCTATCTGAGCATAAGCTATAAGCTAACTCGCCTATTAGATGATAGATTCTGGGAGTCCAACGCATTAATACGCATGCAAAGTAAAGGCGTAACCAAAGCACAAGCCATGAGATACTGGAAGAATCGTCTCTCTGACGACATTGACGCTCTAAACGAGATTCTCGAGAGAATAGACTCGCTACCAAACACAAATAAAGATGCCGCACTTGCTCAGATAGACAAGATAAATGACAAGCTCTGGAAGATGAGAGAATATTTTGCGTGGAAAAGAAATATGCCTCGTTCCAAGAAGTTTAGTGAATACAAAGAAAAATACAGCCAAACTCAGCGATTAATAATGGAAGCCGAGATAAATGATTTGGCTGAGATGAAAAATAATTGGTACGAACTGGCTGAACTAAAAGAGATGTCAGACCAAGTTGCTGCGCAAGAGGAGTTTGCAGCCAATCCTAATGTAAAAATAAATGCAAAGGCTATAAGAGTCTATCCGTTCAAATCAGCAGCTTGTCAAGTCATTGGATGGGTCAACCCAAAACACAGCGACAAGAAATTATTTGAACATGATAGATTTTTAAGCTACAAAAATGGAGAGTTATCAGGCTATTGGGGTCTTGAATATATCTTAGAGCCTTTTCTAAGAGGCGCACGCGGTGAGATTGTCCAAAAAAAACGTAGCCTGAAGGCCGAGCATACCCCAAGAAAATTTGGAACCGATGTTAAGATATCAATAGACATAAAACTCCAAAAAGCTATTGAATCGCTGATAACAAATCCAGAGAAGAATAAAAACTACAAACTACCAACGGGGGCAATTCTAATCGATGTTCCTAGCGGTGAAATATTGGCAATGGTCTCAACCCCAACATTTGACCTCAATAAAATGCGCAGTGAATTTAGTAAGGTAGCTGGCAATAACAATCCTAATAAGCCTCTCGAAAGCAGAGCTCTTTACAGAACATACCCGCCAGGTTCTAGTATAAAACCGTTTATTTATATAATCGGCCTAGAGGAAGGATATGTCTCCAGAGATGAAATTATAAGTTGCCCACCTGTGCCTGAGAAAAACTGGCCAAAGTGTTGGCTGCAGCGTCAATGGAGCTGCCACGACGACCAATGGAGAGACGATGGTGGAAATATCGGAGAGAATGCACTACGCGGAAGCTGTAACATATATTTCACGAAACTTGCAAATAGAATGAAGCCGAGGACATTGCAGAAATGGCTTTGGGATTTTGGGTTTGGACATAGAATTCTCCAATCTCCAGACTTCGATCTTATAGATAAAAATATAGATGTCAGTGAGTTAAAAAATAGGAACCTAAATGAATCTTCTGGATCAATAGCTAATAAACGCCTTGTCAAGAGCCCTACATCATTTGATCAAATTGGCCCCCTTTATAAATCTGAGAGAAAGTGGTTCGGTATGGGCCAAGGCAATCTATATGTCAATCTCTTACAGGTAGCAAATGCATACGCAACTATTGCTAGAGGCGGTATCTATATGACTCCTGTGCTCTACACTAATATTGCAGCACCATCGACAATGGAGGTTAGAGATCTTAATTTAAAAAAGACAACCCTAGACTCGCTCTATAGAGGTTTGTACGCAGTGGTTAATAAATATCATGGAACTGCATACTCAACTTTTAAGAAGGCTAATTTCAAGTCTATTGGAATAACCGTTTACGGAAAAACTGGCTCAACTCAAAAACCCGAGAATGCTTGGTTCTCAGGTTTTGCCAAAGACACTTCGGGCAGAAGTATTGCAATCGCAGTTGTTGTAGAAGGCGGACAGCATGGTTCGAGTGATGCGGCACCGATTGGAAGAGATATTCTTGAGCTTTGCTGGGAGTTTGGATATCTAGGCAACGCAGAACATAAAAACAACGATAACAACTAACCTGTTTGGCAAAAATAATGACAATAAAAATAGAAGATATATACGAAGCATTTAAAATTAGTTATAGATTGTTAATTAAGAGATTAGCCTTTTTTATACCGTTGACTCTCGTCTTTGTTGTTATATCACAGATAGCTAATCTAATAGCCACTAGACTAGAATCTGGCGATACATTTCTACCTATGGTTACGCCTAAATCTTTTATTATCAGGCTTATAGGCGATGCCATAACGCTAACGCTAATAATTGGGTTAATCAGAATCTCTCTAAGAACTCTGCGCGGTGAAAAAGTTGAGATTCCAATGCTATTTGATTCCTCAGATAGATTTCTAAAAGTACTAGCAGGCGGATTTTTAGTAATTTGTATGATCTCTGCGTTACCTCTGCTCTGCGCTGCGATGATAAGGGCTCTATCAATCCCTCCTGCAATCGCATCAATAATTATGATCGCTGTCATTATCGCAGCACTTATACGGGCAGAGAGACTTCGCTTCTGGATATACTTCATAGTAGAAAAAGACTCGAATCCATTTGAAGCAATTAGAGAGAGTAGTAGAATAACCAATGGAAATATAAAGGTGCTTCTTCTCTTTGATATCCTCTGCATACTTCTTAATATGCTAGGTGCGATGGTCTTCCTTGTTGGTATATTAATTACGTTTCCATTGACAGCAATAGCTAAAGCCCATCTCTATAAAAAACTATCCGACAATTATATAGAAGAAACAATCGATGCGGATGATAAGGGTAGCGATTCGCAAGTAAGCAATGACTAGCCTAGCCTAGCTTGCATATCTGCAAGTTTTAGCCCATACTTATGAGCAATATCCAAGCACTCCTGCATGCCGCCTGTAATCTTCTCTGGGTAATGCGTATCGGAGTTCACAACCACCTCGATATCATATTCGCTAGCAAGCTTCCAGAAATTCTCAAGTGGATAACGCCATCGCAGCCCCTCAGGTGTATCGATTTCCCCTTTAAGAACACCATAGCCATTGATTTCCAAGACAGTATCCGCCTCTTGCGCAGCGGAGAGTATTTTTCTTGATGCATTGATTGCATTCTCATCCCAGCTGCGGTATGCACTAGCAAAGACATCTGGATGCGCAAAGAATGAGAATAGCTTGGAGTTTATAGTATCAATCGCTATTTGTGTGTAGGTTTCAAGGGCCTCGGCTGGAATAGGTTTGCCCAAAAGGCCAGTTGAGCCTCCTTTGTATGGCAAGAAGTGAACTGCGCCAACTAGCATTTCAATCCCATACTCACCAATGAGAGTATCTCTGTAGAAATCCAAAACTTCGGTTCTATACTCACACTCAAGCCCCTTGATAATCGTAAGCTCTGGAAAATCAATCCTTGCTTGGTCTATATTTGCGCAATAGCCATCAAGCTCATCAAGGTTCATTCTGACTTCATTGTGCCAGTTATCAGGGGTTGGGGTGTGATCTGTAAAAGCAATAATTTTAATGCCATTATCAATAGCTGCTCTACAATAATCAGCAATATCACCCTCGCCGTGTTTGCATCTATATGTGTGGGTATGGTAATTTGTATTTATCATTGGTAATTCCATTTTAATTAGTCTCGACTGCACAGGATACTAACAAAAACCATTTAACGACGCAACCAATAGATTAAATAAACCACCTGCTTTAACGCTTGAGAACCCTATTAGAATTAAAACTCTAACAGGGCAAGCGCAGAAGACGCTAAGAATGACAATCTACCTTTGCAGGCGTTCCTTAACTTTTCATTACAAATAAACATTTTTCGCTTAGCTCGGTGGCGTAAGTGAGCCCGACGTAAAATAGTAACGACGACAGTCGTTGCCATATTGTGCATCATTTCTTAAAAAACGCAAAAAAGCTGACTACTTTAGTCAGCTCTTTTTACTTAAAATCAGAAATTAATAAAGCGACTGTTATCCATTATCATTCACGGCTAGAAAACCTACGACACCAAATACGATAGCAAATACTGCAGCAAAAAGATTTTGTATCTGGATGCAATCCCCCCCTATAGGAATTGATAAGACACCCCCACACATGAAACCCAATACTGTAAAGCCTAACACAACCACAATTTTTACTAACGCCATTAAGAAAGCCATATATTTACCACCATAAATCCATACTCACATTGAGTAGATTTCTTATATGAATCGCAAGAAG
>WGDE01000068.1 GCA_015493385.1 Phycisphaerae bacterium | reverse complement strand
TATCAAAATGAGCCTGTGGCATTTTTATTGTCGCCCCGCTGTTTGCCGCATGGACAATAACATCGCTACGGTCTGTAAGGTTGTTCTGGGCTAGAAACTTATTGAAAATATCGAGCTGAGAATATGCAAAGCTCATATCATCTTCGTCCGATGTGGCAAAATGAGTGAACACGCCGGCTAGATTTAGAACTGGGCAAGCATCTATAAAATCAACCAGCTCACCTGCCTGGTCTGCTGCGATGGCAGCCCTTCCCATTCCAGTGTTAACATTGACGTGCAGGTTTAGTTTTTTGTTCGCTGTGCCTAAAGTTTTGGCAAGATGTTTAGCTGCGTCAAGATTTGAAATTGCAGAGTGGTATCCCTTGTCTGCGCAGCAGAGAATATTCTTGACGCTGGAATGCGTGTTGAGCGGAGCAAAGACTAAGATTGGAGTATTCTCTACAAGCGAGCCTATATGGGTTGCCTGATAAAGACTCGCAACGGCAAAGAAATCAACTCTCTCTTTAACCAAGCAGGAAACAACCTCTCTTGCACCGTGGCCATAGGCGTTTGCCTTAACGACTGCGCAAAACTTAGTGTTATCATCGCAAAGCCCGCGCAAAGCCTTAACGTTGCTGCGCAGAGCGTCTGGAAAGATATGTACGGCAAGGTCGTTTCTGTGTATGTGTTTTTCGCTAGGGTATTGCATATTTTATGAACCTCAATCAGCCATCTTTTATTATAGAATTTCTAAGCTTAAAAATCTCTTTAAACGCCCGAAGGATTACTGATATATTCGCACCGGTAGACTCTCCATAGATTCTAGGAAGATGGGCGACTGGGCATTGGACAATTTTATAGCCGCGCCGTTTTGCACGGGTGAGAATTTCAGCGTCAATTAACGCGCCGCTGCTGTGCATTTGGATTTCATCAAATATACTGCGCTTGTAGAGCTTAAACGCGCAGTCTATATCGCGTAGCCAAAGCCCTAGCATCAATCGCACAAAAATCCCCCAGCCAAAAGCGTTCACTTTTCTTAGGAAATTATCCTGACGATTCTTTCGGTAACAGGAAACAATGTCTGCCGTTTCGATTAGAGGCAAGATTTCGGTAAGATGAGAAATATCAAACTGACCATCACCATCGGTGTAAAACACAAACTCTTTTGTTGCCGCTCTAAAACCAGACTGTAGCGCTGCGCCATAGCCTTTGTTTTTTTCGTGGTGAATAGCAATCACACCATCATATTCTTGAGCAAGCTCGTCCGCTAACTCTCCGGTAGCGTCGCTACTACCATCGTCAACGATTATAATCTCATAGTCGTTTGTTATAGAAGCGGCCACCTCAACAGCCTTCTGCGTTAGAGACGAGAGATTCTCAACCTCATTGTAGCAGGGAAAGAAGATGGAAAGAGAGCCCAGACGACAGTCATCTGGCGCTATTGAGGATTTACTCAAATTCTCTACCATAGACAATTCTCTAACAATTCATCTCTTTGAGAGTCTAAATCTTTCATAATCGCTTTGTATTTTTTTCTATTCACACCGTCGTGACGTATTAAATAATCACAGCTTAGCATCGCTGAGTAAAGGTGCACAGTGTAACCACTCTTGCTCCTGAGTTTATCGGCAGAATCGCTGAACTCTTGTAGTATCTTTTTAAAGAAAGACACTTTAAGCCGTTCAACATTTTCACCGCGTAAACCTGTAACCATCCGCAACGAGCTAAGCGAAGGGTTATCGTGGTATATTTTGTCTATATTTTGGAGAATATGCTCAGGGTTTTGCGACGTCATAAGCATATAGAAAGTTTCTATTTCCAACCAATTGTAAGTGTGTGGATATTTAGTCTTACCTGTAAATATCCCTTCAAAGAGAGCTTTTCCCTTTGCGGTACTGGTGTCTACCACAATCTTTTGCCTGTCATTGGTAAAAACAAGCCGCCAGTTTGGCATAGTTTCTAAGGCCTGCATTAAAGGACGCTTCCACATATTCTTTGGCATAAGAACTAACCAAGCATTATACTTTGCGAGAACAGGCTTATACCAGTCGACTAGAGCAAGCCTGTCTTGTTTGGTAAATTGACTTCGTTTTAGTTGCCCCGCATTGTACAGAGCCATTTCGCCAACTTTACCGCCCATAAGAATATCATGGTTGTAAGTATTAAAGAGCTCAATGTCGTATGCTGCCTGCGCACGACCGTCCATAAAGAGCTTGAGCGGAATCTCTCCAGTCTTCTTATCTGGATTCTCGGCAAAAGCGATAAAGCCGCCTTCAGTCCAGTAATTAATCATATGCCCGCTTAGGTTGTTCTCTCTTATAAATGCGCAAGCATCAAACGGTTTGAGGTATGATGCTGTCATACGCATGAATATTGAATCGTTCGTACTCGCAGGGAATGGATCGAGATAAATCCTTTTGAAATGCAACCCAAATACAACTCCAAATACAACCACAACAGCGCCCACAGTAAAAGTAGCTGCGCGGATTAGCGGCGCCGGCATTTCTGATATTCTAAATTTTGCCACCTTTCTGGCGTTGTATCTAATCGATAGCATCCTGTATATCTGATCGAGCCAAAGGGCTAGAAAAGGCGCGGCTACAAAGACGGCTATTGGGATAAACCGTCTCGATTTAACCGCCATAAACAAAGTGAAAATCACAATGGCAATAAGGCTAAGATCTATACTTGGCCAGATGGCTCCCTGTTCAAGGGAGATTCTATTCTTTTGAGGCTTTTTGAGGTTCGCTTTGATTGGGTTTGAAATCCAGCTAAAGAACCAAGCAAAGAATATCAGCCAAAATGCAAAGAATAGCATTATAAATGGCATTGATTCGCCGACTGGGTTGCTAAGCTCGAATGCGCTGTGCCATTCACTAACCTTGCGCCAATCTTCGGCGTGCTTACTAGCACTGATAATAAAAGTATGCGTAAGGTTTGTTAGGTGGTACGGGTTAAAGACAATCATGGCGACAAACGCCACCATGCCAGCACAGAAGGTGTGTATGAGAGCTTTTTTATTTAGATGAGGAATTGATTCTATCTTGAAATAATACGCAAGAAGGCTAATCCCAAAAAATGGCACGAGAACAACAAACATATACAGATAGCCACCGTGAACATTAGACCAAAAAATCGCAAGTGGAACGGATAGCCAGATGTATCGGTAATTCTTGTGCAGAGTAGCGATTAGAATCATTATCCAAACTGGCACTAAGAGATTAGAAAATACCGCCGGCCTAATATCTAAGAAACTTCGCGCAACATACAAAGAAACGCAGCACATCAATGCAGAAGTAAAGCTACTCGCCCCTATCAGTCTTGCCGTAAAATATAAACACACCATCACAAGAAAATTGATAATGAATTTCCAAGCAACCAGCATATTGTAGTTTGGATTATCTGGTGAGCCAAAGGCAGTAACTAGTTTGTAGAAAATAACGTGGGTTAGCCAGTTTTGATTTATCCAACCAGTCGGGTGCCATTTCCTTATTAGATTATGGCTCCACTTAGGATACTTTGCCAACTGCTCTTCGCTTGGCCCTGCCTTGTGGGAGTTATAGCTAAACGGTTCTACTGTGTTTACGCCATGGTTAACGTAGTGTTTTCCGCAGGCGAGCGCAACCCAAGTGTCTCCTGCTGCAACCATATGAGTAGAAGCTTGGCTAGCGAAGATAAACATCGCTAGCCAAAGCAGAATTTTTAATACAGTTTGTTTCGGGCGTTTTTGTTCTTCTAAGATTTCAGCCATTTCTCGATGCGATCCAATCCTTTGTCTATCTCTGCCATTGAACAGGCAAAGCTAAGTCTTACATTATTGTCGCAGCCAAATGGCCCTCCTGGCACAAGTGCTACATTAGCCTGTTCTAGCAATGTTTGAGCAAAGTCCATACTGTCTTTAATCTCAACGCCGCCGATAGTCTTGCCATAAAAAGAGCTAACATCAGGGAAGCAGTAGAATGCGCCCGTTGGTTTTGGACAATCTATTCCATCAATCGAATCGAGACGTTTTGCCATGTGAGCGGCGCGTTTTTCAAATTGAACGCGCATCTTCTCAACTTCGCCGCCAGCATCGTTAAACGCCGCAAGAGCCGCATACTGAACAAAGCTAACTGGGTTTTGTGTCATATGACCTTGCAAGCGAGACATTGCCGCGATGATTTCTTTTGGACCGGCAGTGTAGCCAAGTCTCCAGCCTGTCATAGCGTATGCCTTGCTAAAGCCGTTGATTGTTATCGTTCTCTCAAATGCGTCTGCGCTTATTGAAGCAAAGCTGTTAAACTCTGTTCCATCGTAAACGAGTTTTTCATATATCTCATCGGATACGACCATTATATCAGTACCGACAAGTGCGTCTGCGATTGCCTTTAACTCATCGCGGGAATATGTAAAGCCGCCAGGGTTGTTTGGCGAGTTTAGTAAAAGTGCGACAGTTTTTGGAGTAATTGCAGCCTTTAATTCTTCTGCTGTAAGCTTGTACTGATTCTCTGGCTTAGTCTCAACTACGACCGTCTTACCACCGGCAAGCTTAATCGCCTCTGGGTATGTCACCCAGTATGGAGCAACCATAATCACTTCATCGCCATCATCAAGAATTGCCTGCATAGTCTCGTAAACAGAGTGCTTGGCACCAACATTTACGATAACCTGCGATGAATCATAGTCTAGATTATTCTCTTTGCGCAGCTTATCAGCAATCGCCTCTCTAAGTTCTGGAATTCCAGGAGTTGCGGTATAGCCGGTTTTACCATCTTTAATCGCTGCAAATACAGCCTCTTTGATATATTCAGGCGTGTCAAAATCTGGCTCACCAGCGCCATAGCTGACAATGTCAACACCTTGGGCTTTTAGTTGTTTTGCACGGACAGTCACTGCCATCGTTGCAGAAGGCGGTACCGCTAAAGCTCTCTTGCTAATCTTCATAAGATTAAGCCTCACAAAAGTTAAAGTAATTTATTTTCATTTACGACGTTTAAAAACAAAGCGAGTTATTAGAACATCATATTATTGAAACGTCAAGTGATTTCCAATTAGTCCAGTATTTACCACGCATTACGGGAGTGGTTATAAAT